>JAKQEI010000056.1 GCA_029573495.1 Bacteroidota bacterium
ATCGACGGAATGGTTTGGCACCTCGATGTCGGTTCGTCACATCCTGGGGCTGGAGAAGGTCCCAAGGGTTCGGCTGTTCGCCGATTAAAGTGGCACGTGAACTGGGTTCAGAACGTCGTGAGACAGTTCGGTCCCTATCTGTTGCGGGCGTTAGAAGTTTGAGGGGAGCTACCATTAGTACGAGAGGACCGTGGTGGACGAACCGCTAGTGTACCAGTTGTCCCGCCAGGGGCACCGCTGGGTAGCTATGTTCGGATGGGATAAGCGCTGAAAGCATCTAAGCACGAAGCCCACCTCAAGATGAGACTTCTTCTAAGGGTCGTGGAAGATTACCACGTTGATAGGCCACAGGTGTAAAGTCAGCAATGGCAAAGCCGAGTGGTACTAATTACCCGTCAACTTTCGATCAGTACAGATCGCTCTCTGGAACGATCCTCGGCTATTCTTGTCTTGTCCAACGACCTGTCAAATCGTATTTACGATTTCAGGTGACTATTGCGGTGAGGTCCACCTCTTCCCATTCCGAACAGAGAAGTTAAGCTCACCAGCGCAGATGGTACTAGGACAAAATCCTGGGAGAGTATGTCGTCGCCGATCTGAACCCCGTTACGCAAGTGACGGGGTTCTTTTTTTTGGCACCAGTCCCGATCCGGCAGGATCTTTACCCGGTCTAGGTTCATGCATTCCATCCGCTCCCTTTCCGTGTTGATCGTGAGCATGGCCGCCGGCCATGCCACGGCTCAATTGGTCAAGGGGACCTTTGAGCGTCCGTTGCCGGCCACGCATGTCGTGCTGTACGGCACCGCGGGCTCCGACCATCCCGTTCTCGATTCCGTTGCCATTCACCGTAACGGCCACTTTGAATTCCCGCAGCGTGCCTTCCCCCCAGGGTTCTATCAGCTCGGCATCAACGGTGATGATCGCATCGACCTTGTGCTTGATCCGGCTGACCCGGTGGTGGAACTGGCCTTCCATGGCACACCGCTCCAAAGGAACTTGAACGTGCTCCGTTCCGGTGACAACCAGCGGATGTGGGAGTACAAGCTCATCAGTCGTGCGGGCCAGGATGAACTGCAGCGCATCGGGGACCAACGGGCCGGGGCTTCGCCGCTCGATACCGCGTTCCTTCATCGGCTTGACCGACATGAAGCGATGGTACGTGCTCGCATGAGCGATGCACTGGATAGCCTGAGTTCGATCGCGCCTGATGGACAGTTCGCCCGTGCAGTCCGACTGGATCGCCGGTTGGATGCGGTCGCGCGCAGCGGACCAGCCGCGATACGAGGAGCCTTCGACTTCTCAGACCCCTGGTCCTTACGCTCCAATGCCTACGCCAAGGCTACCGTGATGTATCTGCAAAGCATTAGGTTCGACAATGAATATGCGTACCATCGGGCTTGCGACACCCTGCTCTCCGAGGCTGCGGCCGACACTGGCAGTTGGCGCTACATGCGGCATCAGTTGATCGACATCTTCGGCACCTATGGACCGGATGAGGTGGCCCAATACCTTGTGGACCAGTACGTGATCGGGCCCGGCTCTTTGCACCCACCTGATCCGGACCTGTTGCGGATCGCTGCTGTGCAATTGCGTCTTGCGCTCGGATCACCCGCTCCGGACACGTTGCTCATGATGCCGGGTGGAACGGATACCATAAGGTTGTCCACTATCTGGCCCGAGCAGGACTTCACCGGACTCTTCTTCTATTCGAGCACGTGCGACCACTGCCATGCGCAGATGCCCGGTCTTCGCGAACTTGTTTCCCAAGAGGATCCCCGTCACTTCAAACTTGTCGGCATCGCACTGGATGCGACCGCCGATGAGTTCAAGGCAACGATCGTGGAGGAAGGGATCAACTGGGCGTGCTACTCGGCTTTGATCGGTTGGGGCGAACCGGCGGCCAAGGCGTTCAACGTGAAGGCGACACCGACCTTGTTCGTTCTCGATCGCCGGGGTCGCATCGTTGCCAAGCCCATGGACCACCAGGAGTTGCGTGCCTTCCTGGAGAGGTCCGGGAAGTGATCAGGGTCGCAGTTTCCACGCGGTGACCTCCGCAGGAAGTCGAGGAAGTGCAGGCTCCTCCTTGAAGAGGCCGAATACCGTGGAACCCGATCCGCTCATGGCGGCATAATAGGCACCCATCCGGAGCAGGATCCCTTTCAGCGAGCCGACCATGGGATGGGCTTCCAGCACATGAGCTTCCATGGTGTTCGGCAGTTCCTTGTGCCACGAGGCGCTGGGGCCATTGCGGATGATGCCCTCGATATCCCAGGTCGTGCCGGTAGGTATGGTGTGCTTGAATACCTCGGCCGTGCGTACATGGATACCTGGGTTCATCAGAACGATCCAAGTGCCGGTGAGATCAAGGTCCACAGGAGAGAGGACCTCCCCACGTCCTCGCACGATGCAGGGGTGTTCCTGGAGGAAGAAGGGACAGTCGCTCCCAAGCGCGAGGGCGAGGCGACCCAGTTCATCGTACGGGAGACCCAGCTGACACAGCGTATTGATGAGCCTCAAGGTGTGGGCACCGTCGCTCGAGCCGCCTCCAAGCCCGGCGCCCATGGGGATCACCTTGTGGAGGTGCATGCGAAGGCCTGGTAGGTCCCTGTCGCGTTGCAGGAGCCGAACGGCCTTATAACACAGATCGGCGATCGGATCCCCAGGGATCGGGATGCCGCTTCGTGTGTACTCCAAGCCATTGGTGCCAAGTTCCGGCGCGATGATGACCTCCAAGGCATCGTTGAGCGGAACAGGTACGAACACGCTTTCGATCGCGTGGAAACCGTCCGGCCGGCGGCTCAACACATTGAGGCCCAGGTTGATCTTGGCACGGGGGAAGGCGAGCATCGCGTTGCGAAGGTATCCGGGACGGTGTCGTGACCAACGTGCTTCCTTCTACCTTCGCCCACTCCAACGACAGACGATGCAGACTTTCCTGGAATTCGAGAAGCCGATCCAAAGCGTGATCGAGCAGATCGAGAAGCTGAAGGAAGTGGCCACCCAGGGTGCCGTGGACGTTGAGCCCACATTGCGCGACCTGGAAAAGAAGTTGACCGAGACCCGTAAGACGATCTATGCGGGCCTCACGCCATGGGAACGCGTTCAGGTGAGCCGACATCCGGACCGGCCTTACACCCTGAAGTACATCGAGGTCCTGTCGGATAAGAGCTTCATCGAACTGCACGGAGACCGCACCGTGAAGGATGACAAGGCCATGGTGGGTGGTTTTGGCCAGATCGATGGTCGCACGGTGATGTTCATCGGCCAGCAGAAGGGGATCAACACGAAGATGCGGCAGTACCGCAACTTCGGGATGCCCAACCCGGAAGGCTACCGCAAGGCGCTGCGGTTGATGAAGCTGGCGGAGAAGTTCAACAAGCCCATCATCACCTTGATCGACACCCCGGGCGCCTTTCCCGGCCTGGAGGCCGAGGAGCGTGGACAGGGCGAGGCGATCGCCCGGAACCTTTACGAGATGATGAAGCTCGAGGTGCCGGTGATCTGCATCATCATCGGCGAGGGCGCATCCGGTGGCGCGCTCGGCATCGGTATCGGCGACAAGGTGTTGATGTTGGAGAACACCTGGTACAGTGTGATCAGCCCCGAATCATGCTCTTCGATCCTCTGGCGAAGCTGGGATTACAAGGAGCAGGCGGCCAAGGCATTGAAGCTCACCGCACAGGACATGCTGGCGAACAAATTGATCGATGGGATCATCCAGGAGCCGGTGGGTGGTGCCCATGCCGATCCGGAAGGTGCCGGGCAATTGGTGAAGGCCGAAGTGATCAAGCACCTGGACAAGCTTGCGAAGGTCGACACAGCCAAGCTCGTGGACCGCAGGATCAAGAAGTTCTGTGATATGGGCGTGGTGTTGAAGGCCAAGCCCGAGTCCAGGAAGCGGCGGTCCTAACGATTGAAGAAGGGTAGGATGTGGCCGATAGGGCTGCTTGTTCCCATACTCCCGACCGTGGCGCCCGTGCTGGGGTCCACCGTCAGCAGTTCACTGCCTTGTGCCGCATAGAGCGCCCCATTGGCCTCATCGTAGGCGAGCGCGTCCGTTGGGAACCCGCTGCGCAATTCCGTGGCCACCTGGCTCGCATGGTCGAAACGCATGAGCCGGTCCTGGAGTGCCACGATGTACGTGATCGCGTCGAGCCGAACGACGTGCCGGATCGGTTCCCCCGGAAAGCTGCGGAGGTCCGGTGAGCCACCGAGTTGGATGTTCAACTCCTCGATCAGACCCGATCCATCCACATTGGCGAAATGAAGGAGCTGGTCCGTTGACCGCTGGAACCAGGCCACATGTTCCTCCTGCAGCGGAAGCTGGTCCAGGATCGTGCCGGCCGGGGTGTAGGTGACCACACGGGCGGCCCCACCCACGATCGCGGCCTGCCAGGTAACGACCTCGTCGCCCATCTTCACGATCGCCTGACAGCGATGGTCCACCAGGCATAGTGCGTTGAATTGTGCGCTTCCCTGACCCGTAAAACCGCGTATCCGGCCGTCGCGCGAGGCGAAGTATACCCGACCATCGACGGGGTCCACCGTCACGGCGGTGAACTGATCGTCCTGATCCGTGCTCGTGGGTGGGATGGACCACACTGTGGACCCGGGGACAACTGACCACGCTTGGAACGGGGCATAACGGGCGCCCGCAGTGAAGAGATGGCCGGTCCTGCTGTTCACGGCGATACCATTGAGGTCCTGGACGGTGGTGAACGCGGTCGAAGTGCCACCGGGATCCAGCTGGTGGATGGTGGCCTGCTGAAGGGTGAAGGGCGGAGCCACGATAACGGCGATGAGCCGGAGCGGAGCTTCCAGGATGTTCACCTGACGGAAGCCTCTGCCATCATTGGTGCCATCCGTGGCCCGGGCGGCAATGGTGTAGGTGCCGGTCGGCAGGCGTTCATCGGTAAGGACCAGCGAACGGTCGTAGGTCCCGGATGATCCATCCAGGCTGATGGTGCCCGCGCTCGCCACCACGGCACCTTCCGCATCGAGTAGCTCAATGGCCAGGCCGGTGAGTTGATGATCGTCACTGACACGGACACGAACGAGGATGGTATCTGGGATCGTGATGGTGGTGCCAGGCACCGGCAGCAGGATCTCGGCCACTGGCGGGCGCAGGTCCTCGTCCTTTCTGCAAGATGGCGACAGCAACGCGCTGAACACCGCAGCGATCGCGGCATGTTGAAGTTTCATGCCCTTCAAATGTACGGCTGGCGTGGCGTGGCGAGCGGTGTGTGTGATCTCCACGATCCCGATGTTGATCGGCTGCGCATGAGTTGTTCACTTCGGTTCCGCTGACCGATCGTTGGGGATCTACTTTTGCCGCCCACCCACGCTCGGATCCTGTCGCACTTCCGCCTGATGACCATCGGGCCGCTGCCGGGTCGCCTGCGTTCGACATAAGCGATGGCCGACCTCTCCAACACCCGATCCCCGGAGCGCACGCGCGGCTCCGCCGGCCGCCGGCAAGCGGCCTCCCTGCTCGAAACTGCCCTGGAGGCCGGCAAGCTGCCGCCGCAGGCACCGGAACTGGAGCAGGCCGTGCTGGGGGCGCTGATGCTGGAGCGGAACGCGGTGAACGAGGCGATCGATATCCTACAGCCCGATAGCTTCTACGTGGAGGCCCACAAGCGGATCTTCGATGCGATTCTCGGGCTCTTCCGCAATGACCAGCCGATCGACATCCTCACGGTGACGCAGGAGCTGAAGAAGCGTGGAGAACTGGATGTGGTCGGTGGTCCATTCTACATCAGCCAGCTCACCAACAAGGTGGCGAGCAGTGCGAATGTGCAGTACCATGCCCGCATCATCAGCCAGAAGCACATCCTGCGGGAGATGATCCGCATCAGTGCCGAGATGACGCGCGATGCGTACGACGATACGGCTGACGTGTTCGACTTGCTGGACAAGGCGGAGCAGGACCTGTACACGATCACGAGCGGCAACCTCAAGCGCAACTACGAACCGATGAGCGACCTGATCCAAGGGGCCATCGCACAGATCGAGAGCGCCAAGAGCAAGACCGGCGGTGTGAGCGGGATCCCGACGGGCTTCATCCAGCTGGACAAGCTGACCGCTGGTTGGCAGCGCAGCGACATGGTGATCGTGGCGGCTCGACCCGCCATGGGTAAGACCGCTTTCGTGCTGAGCATGGCACGGAACATCGCTGTTGAACACAAGCGCGCCGTGGCCGTCTTCAGCCTGGAGATGAGCAGTACGCAGCTCGTGACCCGATTGATCGCCAGTGAGGCGGGGATCAGCAGCGAGAAGCTCCGGAAGGGGGATCTCTCCGACCAGGAGTTCACCATCCTGCACCAGCATATCGCACGTCTCACCAACGCGCCCATCTTCATCGATGACACCCCGGGTCTGAACATCTTTGAACTGCGGGCCAAGGCAAGGCGCCTGAAGAGCCAGCACAATGTGGACCTGATCATCATCGATTACCTGCAGCTGATGACCGCCGGTGGGGATAACAAGGGCGGCAACCGGGAGCAGGAGATCAGCAGCATCTCCCGATCGATCAAGAGCATCGCCAAGGAATTGGACATCCCGATCATCGCGCTTTCGCAGTTGAGCCGTGCGGTGGAGACACGGGGTGGCGACAAGCGCCCGATGTTGAGCGACCTCCGTGAATCGGGCGCCATCGAGCAGGACGCGGATATCGTGTGCTTCCTATACCGCCCGGAGTACTACAAGATCCACGAGGACGAGCACGGTAGCACGCTCGGGATCGGCGAGGTGATCGTGGCCAAGCACCGGAACGGCGCGGTAGACACGGTGAGGCTGCGGTTCATCCCTGAACTGGCCAAATTCACCGATCTGGAGAGCATGTCCGGTAACTTTGGCGGTGATGGCACGGGATCGGATGGGTTCGACCAGAACCCCTTCCGCACCATCACCCGGCCCAGCCGGATGAACGATGATACCAGCTTCGACGACAACTCCGCTCCGTTCTAGGTTGCGCGGCCTGCTGGCCGGGCTACTTCTCTGTGTTTTCGTGGCACCGGTATCGGCCACGAAGCTGCTCATACCGATGGACGGCTCCCAGCAGAACCACCTCAAGGCGTACGGCATCGCCTTTTGGACCTTGGGACGCGACGCCACGGTGGAGTGGTTGTTGAACTATCGCGGCGGCAGCTTCCTGATCGACCATTACACCGAGGTGGAGAAGGAGTGTGCCATCCGTGGCGTGACCTTCCAGGTGATCGCCGATGGCCAGGCTGCAGCCATCCTTTCGGAGATCGCGGATCCGGAGGTGAACATGGAGGTGGTGAAGCTGGAGAAGGCGCCGAAGATCGCGGTGTACGCTCCGGAGAGCTTCCAGCCGTGGGATGATGCCGTGGCGCTGGTGATGACCTATGCTGAGATCCCCTACGAGCGGATCTATGACCAACAGATCATCAGTGGGGTCCTTCCGCAGTATGACTGGCTGCACCTGCACCACGAGGACTTCACCGGCCAGTATGGCAAGTTCTACCGGATGTACCGCAACGCCCCATGGTATCAGGCGCAGGTGCAGGAGAGCGAGGCCATGGCGGCCTCCCTGGGATTCGCCAAGGTGAGCCAGATGAAGTCCGCGGTGGCTGAGCGCATCCGTGAGTACGTCTCGGGTGGGGGTTACCTGTTCACCATGTGCTCGGGAACCGATAGCTATGACATCGCGCTCGCCGCGGAAGGGGTGGACATCTGCACGCCTGAGTTCGACCATGACCCGATCGACCCGCAGGCCCAGCAAAAGCTCGACTTCGGTCGCGGCTTCGCCTTCCAGGACTTCCGGCTGATCACGGATCCCATGGTCTATGAGTTCAGCAATATCGACGCCACGGACATCCACGGGACCATCGGCCAGACGAGGGACTTCTTCACGCTGTTCGACTTCAGTGCGAAATGGGACATCGTGCCCACCATGCTTTGTCAGAGCCATGAGCAGGTGGTCAGGGGCTTCATGGGCCAGACCACGGCCTTCCGCAAGTCCCTTGTGAAGCCCGGTGTGCTGGTGATGGGAGAGAACAAGGCGCAGGGTACGGTGAAGTACATCCACGGGGAGTTCGGCCTGGGCCAGTGGACCTTCTATGGGGGGCATGATCCTGAGGACTACCAGCACATGGTAGGCGATCCGCCGACGGACCTGGACCTTCATCCCAACTCATCCGGCTACCGGTTGATATTGAACAACATCTTGTTCCCGGCGGCTCGGAAGAAGAAGCAGAAGACCTGAGCGGAGCAGCTCCGGATACTACTTTTAGCCCTTCAAGAACCTCGCATGGACCTCAGCAAGATCATTTCCGTGGCCGGCAAGAGCGGCCTGTTCCGTGTCATCGCCCAAGGGCGCCAGGCCGTCATCGCCGAATCGTTGCTGGACGGCAAGCGCATACCCGTGCCCTCCAGCGCCAAGGTGAGTTCCCTGGACGAGATCAGCATGTTCACCACGGGTGATGATGTGCCGTTGAAGGATGTGCTGAGCAAATTGCATGAGGTGGAGAAGGGCAAGGCGAGCATGGACCCGAAGGAGAGCGAGGACAAGCTCTTCGCGAAGTTGATGGAGGCGTTACCCGATGCGGACCGCGAACGCATCTATGGCAGCGATGTCCGCAAGCTGTTCAGCTGGTACGACCAGTTACTGAAGGCAGGGGAGTTCGAGAAGAAGGAAGAGCCGAAGGAGAAACCGGAGGAGAAGACGGCCAAGGCCAAAGCACCGAAAGAAGGTGAGAAGAAGGTGAAGGCGGATACCGGCAAGAAGGCGGCCGCTCCCAAGACCACCACTTCCAAGCCCAAGGCCACCACGATGCGGAAGAGCGCCCAGCGTGGCGCCTGATCGTTGCTTTTCGAGCATGCGCCTCCGGTGTGCCAGCACGGTGCCTCGGAGGCGTTGTATTTTGCACCCATCGGAACCATCCTGCATGAAGCGAACCCTCTACGCCCGCACTGCGATCGTTGTCGGCATCCTCGGAACCGTGGCCTTGTTCGTGGCCTGGACCAGTGATGACCTGCCTCGAGCTCATGCCCGATATCATTCGGAGCGTGACCTGGAGGCATTCCGAGGGGGCTCCCCACTTCCCATCGACCAGAATGTGTATTTCATGGGTAGTGGTGCCTGTGAAGGCTGCCACGGCCTGGATGACATCCCGCCTGTTCTGGCGAACCACGATGCGAACGGCAACGATGTGAATGCGGTGGACATGTGGCGCTCCACCATGATGGCCAATTCAGCGAAGGACCCCTTCTGGCGCGCCAAGGTGAGCCATGAGGTGGCGGTGAACCCCTCGCATCAAGCCGCCTTGGAGGACAAGTGCACGAGCTGCCATGCCCCGATGGGCCGATATGACAAGTTCCTCTCCGTTGGTGGTCATTATTCGATCCTGGAAATGACCATGGACCCGGTGGCCCTGGATGGTGTTTCCTGTCTGGCCTGTCACATGCAGGGACCGGACAGCATCGGGCTCCTGAACTCCGGTGGATTGAAGTTCGACACCAATGACGTGGTCTACGGTCCTTACAATGCGGAGAACCTCTTCGGTGCGCCGATGGAGTCCTTCGTTGGTTATGCACCGCACTACGGTGCGCACATCAACGATGGCGGTTTGTGCGCGGGCTGCCATACGCTGATCACCGAGACCGCCGACCTGGACGGGAACCTCACCGGTGATGAATTCGTGGAGCAGGCCACCTACCACGAATGGCTCAACTCCGTGTTCAATCCCGACCTGGATCCTGAGGCGGGTGGTGTGACCTGCCAGGGTTGCCACATGCCGCGGATCGAGGAGCCCATGGTCATCTCCGCGTTGTACGACTTCCTGGCTTCCGAGGAATACCTGCGGAGCCCGTATGGCAAGCACGAACTCGTGGGTGCGAACACCTTCATGCTGAACCTGCTGAAGAACAACCGACAGGAACTTTCACTCACGGCGAACGCGGTGCAGTTCGACAGCACCATCGCACGTACGACCCGCATGCTACAGGACCGGACGCTGCTGTTGGAGAACGAGATCACCCAGCGCACCTCGGACACCGCCTTCATCGAAGTGACCCTGACCAACCTGGCCGGGCACAAATTCCCGAGCGGCTATCCCGCGCGCCGTGCCTTCGTGGAACTGGTGGTGGAGGATGCCGACGGTGACACTCTGTTCCGCAGTGGTGGTTGGGATGGGACCTATGAGGTGATCGGCCACGACGCGGATTGGGAACCGCACCATGATGTGATACGGGACCAAGGGCAGGCGCAGATCTATGAGATGGTGATGGCGGATGTGAACGGGAACAAGACCACGGTGCTGGAGCGTGCGAAGGAACCGTTGAAGGACAACCGCCTTGCTCCACTGGGCTTCACCTCCACCCACTTCACCTATGACACGGTGCTGGTGGCTGGTGTACCGGTGACCGATACCGACTTCAACCGCTACGAAGGAGGGGCCGAAGGCAGTGGAAGCGACAAGGTGCATTACCACGTCCCGATGAACGGCTACGCGGGGACCATCACGGTGCGGAGCCGGGTGTGGTACCAAAGTGCGCCGCCGCGTTGGATGGAAGAGATGTTCGCGTACAATACCCCGGAGATCGATCTGTTCAGGGACATGTACGCTGCTGCGGACGGAACGCCGGTGCTGGTGAAGGAGCATGAGGTCATCGATGTTTCCACCGCGATCGATGATCTGAGTGAACTCGGCGTGCGGATCTTCCCGAATCCGATCAGTGATGGCCAGCTGCGGATCGATGGTCTCGACCAACGGGTGCTCGGCATCCAGGTATACGACGCCCACGGTGGGCTGGTGCACGAGCTACGGCCGGGTCGGAATACCCGCATGACGATCCCGCTCGTTGGTGCTGGCACCTACCTGGTGGTGGTCCGGACGGCGGAGCAGCGCTTTGTTGAACGCGTGGTGGTCCTGCGATAATATTCCATAAGAACCTCATGCGAACGATCCTCCTGCTACTCGGCCTGACCTGTTCGGTCGCTCATGCCCAGCACGCCATCATCCAGGGCATCATCGACGGCATGGAGATCGATTCGATGCTCACCTATGTGGAGGAGATGTCCGGTGAGGTGGCCGTTGAACTCGGCTCCGGTCCGGTGGTCATCAATAGCCGTCACTCCGACCATGCGGGTAATGCACTGGCGCAGCAGTACTACGAGCAGAAACTCGCCGCTTTCGGCTACTCCACGGTGGCTCAAGCCTTCAATGCCACCGGGCGGAACATCCTGGCGACGAAGCTGGGTTCGGTCCATCCGGAGGAGATCGTGCTGCTCTGCGCCCATTACGATGCCATGCCACCCGGAGGGCTGTACAATGCGCCTGCGGCGGATGACGATGGCAGCGGATGCGCGGCATTGCTCGAGGCCGCGCGGGTACTGCATGACATACCGTTCGAGCGCACCATCGTGTTCGCACTCTGGGACCAGGAGGAGCAGGGGAAGATCGGTAGCATCTACTACGCCAACAACATGGCCGCGAACGACGAGGAGATCATGGGTGTGGTGAACATGGATGCGATCGCTTACGATGGCAACGGCGACAGGAAGGCGCGTGTACATGCCCGGCCGATGGCGAATTCCATGGCCATCGCCGATACCGTGTTCGCGATCCTGGACCGGTACGAGATCGACATCGACCTCTTGCTGACCAACCCCGGAGCCACGTACAGCGATCATGCCTCGTTCTGGTCGGCGGGCTATGGTGCTGTTTTGATGATCGAGGAGTTCAGTGGTGATGGGAATCCGTACTACCACACGCCCAATGACAGGATCCAGCACTTCGATGTGCCCTATTTCGAGAAGATGGCGAAGCTCTCCGTGGCGAGCATGGCGGCACTGGCGATGCCGTTCGATCCCACCGCCTCGGTGGCTCACCACTCCGGAGCGCAAGGCGTAGCGCTTACAGCCTATCCGAACCCGACCTCGGACCGGTCCCAGGTCGGGATCAACGTTGCCGAGAGCGGGCGTGTGCGCGTGTCCGTCCTGAACGCAGTGGGCCAGGAGGTGGTGGTGGTGCTTGATGCGGTCCTTCCCATCGGTGATCGATCGATGGATCTGGACCTGTCTGGCATTGCCCCGGGTGCATACACCGTACGAGCGGCGCGAGAGGACGGCTCCTTCAACGCCATCCGGTTACTGAGAACGCCTTGATCACTGCTTGGTGAACCGATGCACGGTGGCCCGCTCCGGTGCTTCCACGACACGGAGCAGGTAATTGCCAGGAGCCAGCGCCCCGACATGGAGCCTGGACTGCTTCCCTTGTCCGGCATTTTCGGTGATCAAGGTCCGGCCGTCCAGGCTGATCACCTCGAAACGCACGATGCGCCGGTCACCGGTCTCCACCAGCAGGTGGTCTTTCACGGGAACGGGGGAGAGCCTGATCGGAAGGTCCTGTGCTGGCTCCGCCACGCTGTTCGGTTCCAGAACGAAGATCCTCCCGGTCTGTGTGGCAGAGTGACCTTCGCTGGTACACATGTAGTTGTAGATGCCAGGTATGGTGAAGGTGTATGAATATTCCCAATCATCATTGGAGGGATCGCCGTTGGTGAAGCCTTCCGGATTCGCAGGGTAGAAGAAAGTGGTCCCGTTCACATTGTGGGTCCCATACGCATTGGACCAGGTCACGATATCACCGACCTCGATGGTCAGGATGTTCGGGGAGTAGTAGGGAAGGTCAGGCCCGAGCGTACTGCCGCCGACCTCCACGAAGTGCTCCGTTTGGGCGGTGGAATGGAATGGAAGCGCCGCGATGGCGAGAATGAATGGAAGTCTCATGCGTGCGTTGGATGTCCTGATCGGTGAGGGCGAAGCTATCGCCTTTGGGAGATGAACGTTCGCCGCCCATACACCATTCGAGGATGCCTACTTCCCCGCAGGCTGCAGGTGGAGGTCGATGTAGCTGAGCACCTTGTCCATCAGGTGCACCCGGTCCTTTCCACGCACGTTGTGACCATGGCCGGGGTACTCGAAGAAGTCGACCGGTACACCCTTGTCCACGCATGCTTTCAGAAAGCGGAGGGCATGTTCGGGCAGGACCACATCATCCTTACCGCCCGTGATGATCAACAGCGGGTCCTGGAGCCGGTCGGCCAGGCCGGTGAGGTTCGTGGCACCATAGCCTTCCGGATTCTCCTGCGGGGTGTCCATGTACCGTTCCGTGTACATCACCTCGTAGAGGCTCCAATCCATCACCGGACCGCCGGCGACACCGACCTTGAAGGTACCGGGGTGACGCGTCAACATCGCTGTGGTCATATGTCCGCCGAAGCTCCACCCGTGCACGCCGATCCGCGTGGTGTCCACGTATGGAAGGCTTCTCAGGAAGTCGACCCCGCGCATCTGGTCCTTCACCTCCAGTTCACCGAGGTGCCGATGGATGGCCTGTTCGAAGTCCCTTCCGCGGTTGCCGCTGCCGTGGCCATCAACGGTCCAGACGAGATAGCCGCGCTCCGCAGCCTCGAGCATCCAATGCGAGGCACCACCCAGGAAGCTGTTCGTCACCAACTGAACATGGGGGCCGTTGTATACATAGATCAGCACCGGGTACTTCACATCCTCCTGGAAATAGCTCGGCTTGATCAGACGCGCATTGAGGCGATCACCCATCTCACCGGGAATGGTCAACAGTTCCACGGTGCCCACGGTGTGGCCAGCCAGCGGGTCCTTCGAGGTGAGCAGTTCCTTCATCACCCCTCCGGTCCGGCTGTCGCGAAGGACGATCTTTCCGGGTACGCTCGTGCTGCTCCATGAATCGATGAGAACAGCACCATCACTGCTGAGCTTGCCATGGTGACTGCCGGCCTCCTGCGTGAGTCGGCTCACCTTGCCCGATCGGAGTTCCACGCGGTAAAGGTGGGTCTCGTTCGCTCCGGAAGGACGCCCGGCCTGGATCGTTCCGGTGCCCTCCACGATGACGATGGTCTCCTTCGGATCCCATCCCACCACATCGGTGACCGACCAGGACCCCTTGGTCAGTTGCCTCACCTCCCTTTTCGCCACATCGTACCGGTAGAGATGGTTCCATCCGTCACGCTGGCTTTGCCAGATGTACTGCCCGTTGCGTGTCTTCAGGAAGTGCGCCGGATGTTGCGGTTCGAGGTAGATGGAGTCGGTCTCGGTGAGCAGTGTCGCGGTCTCCCGTCCGGTGTTCGGGTCGTACCGGACGAGGCGCAGGTTCTCCGTGGTCCTGTCCAGATGCACCACCTGCACATACTGACCGTCTGCGCTCCAGCTGATGTTCGTGAGGTATTGGTCCGCCGGGGTGCCCGTTTCGAGGAAGCGGGTGCTTCCACTCTTCAGGTCGTAGATGCCAATGGTGACGATATGACTACTATCCCCGGCCATCGGGTAGCGGATCTTGTCGAAGGTGCTTGGCCGCGTGCTGATGTCCTCGAGGTGGTAAGGTGTCACCATGCGTTCATCCATGCGGTAGTAGGCGAGCTTCTCTCCGGTGGGTGACCAGAAGGTGCCCTTGGTGATCCCGTATTCCTGGCGATGGACACTTTGGCCGTTCACGATGCCATCCGAACCGTCCGTGGTGATGCGGGTCGGACCTTGTTCACCCTCTTCCTGCACATACAGGTCCTTGTCCACGGTGAAGGCGATCGATCCGGTCCTCGGGTGGAAGTCCTCGTTGGCGGCATCCTCCGGCAGCTCGGTGACCACCGTGCTTCGGCTTCCCAGGGTGTGCACGTGGTAGCGTCCGTGGTGCCAGAAGCGGAAGTGTTCCGGGTCCAGCCAGGTCACGGGTGGGATGGCCTTCAACTTGACGGTGTCCGCCATGGCGGTATTGAGCGCAGCCAGGTCGATGATCGGAAGGTCGACGCTCTTGCCCAAGGTGCCGCGCATGAGCTTGTCCTCCTTCACGTAGCTGTACGTCGGTGAGGCATCGATCCATTGCAGGCCCTTCATTCGTTCCGGAGCGAGGTCGGTGCCGGCCTTCATGATGGCGTCCCGCAGGGTGAGCGCCTGCTGCGCAAGAACGAAGAAGGGGAGGACGAAGGCGAGCAGTATGGCCGTGGATCGGTTCATGATGGGAAGTTCTGGGACGAAGATGGCGATCCGGTTCATTCCAGCGGCGGCCCGAACGCCGGGTCGTTGAGGAATGCGGTATCCGTGAGGGCCTCGAGGAAGTGGACGAGGTCCTGTCTGTCCGTGCTATCGAGTTGCACCACACCAAGCTTCCAGGCATACATGTGATCGTCGAAATTCGCTGTGTTCAGGTGGACGCCTTCCGCATAGAAGTCGACCACCTCCTCCAGCGTGGCGAACCGACCATCGTGCATGTAGGGTGCGCTCACGGCACAGTTGCGCAGGATGGGTGTCTTGAACCGGCCCATGTGCCACGCCTTACCGGAGACACCGCCCAATCCAGGATCCGTGATCACACTGTCCAATCCGATGTTGGCGACAGCGTGGTCCTGAAAGAGCGGCAAGCTGTGGCAGTCGGCACAGTGCGCCCGGCCGAAGAAGAGGTCTTTTCCGCGGATCTGGGTCGCTGTGAGCGCGGTGCTATCGCATGCGTAATGGAAACGGTCGAACGGCGAGTCGAAGGATATCAATGTCCGCTCGAACTGGGCGAGTGCGTAAACGACATGCAGGCTGTCGATATCCATGGTGCCGAAGGCTTGCAGGAACTGCTCCTCGTAGCCCGGCCGCTCCTTCAGCCGTTGTACCACTTCGGACCAGCTGTTGAATTGTTCGCGGTGGTCGCGGACCGGCTCGAAAGCCTGCAATTCAAGCGTCAGCCCACGCGCATCCCAGAAGAAGAAATGGTTCCAGGCCAGGTTCACCAACGCCATGGCGTTGCGCGTTCCTTCTCGATCGCGGATACCCCTGGAATACCGGCGCGGATCGCTGAAGGCATGTTCCTGAAGGTGGCAGCTGCTGCAGGCGATGTCACCATCGCGCGATAAGGCCGATTCGTAGAAGAGGCGGCGGCCAAGCGCGATGCCTTCCCTGGTCAACGGGTTGTCATAGGGCAGGAGCGGGGCATGTTCCTCGGTCACGGCCCATTCCGGGTAGGATAAGTCCATTGGGGTCGGGGCTGCGGCATACGTGGCCGCGATCGGCCGTTGTCGTTCACATCCCACCGCCCACAGCACCGTGAGGAGCAAGAGGCAGGTAAGAACGCGATCGCTCAACACCATCAATTCGGATCGCTGAACGCCGGATCCGTGAGGAAGCGATCGTCGGTAAGGGCGTGCAGGAAGGCGACGATGTCCGCGCGTTCCGCTGCGTCCAGATCCACCAGGCCGAGTGTCCAGCCGAACATGTGGCTGTCCAGGTTCGGGGTGTCCAGATCGACATTGTCCCCATAGAAGTCGAGGACATCCTCCAGGGTGGCATGGCGGCCATTGTGCATGTAGGGTGCAGTGACGGCCACATTCCGAAGGCCTACGTTCTTGAAGCGGCCGCGATCCTCCTCCAGCCCGGTCACTTCCATCAAGCCCAGGTCAGGATCATTGCGATTCAGGCCGATGTTCTGAAAGTTGTGGTCGTTGAGGCGTGGTCCGAGGTGGCAGTCGCTGCAATGCGCTTCGCCGAAGAAGAGTTCCATGCCACGGACCTGTTGTTCCGTCAACGCGTCGAGGTCTCCATTCTGGACGTACCGGTCATACGGTGAGTCGAATGACAGCAGGGTGCGCTCGAACTGTGCGATGGCCATCACCACCTTCACGCTATCGATCACATCGGTGCCGAAAACGGTCTTGAACAAGGCGGGATATGCGGGATGCGCCTGCAACCGTTCCACCACCACCGGCCAGGAGTTCCGCATCTCGCCAGGGTCACGCACGGGCCGGAAGGCCTGGTCTTCCAATGAACTGGCGCGCCCATCCCAGAAGAACGCGTGGTCCCAGGCCAGGTTCTGCACAGGCATGCTGTTCCGGCGACCTATGCTGCCATCCGTGCCGATGGAGAATTGGCGTGGATCGCTGAAGGCATGCTCCTGTTGATGACAGGTGGCACAGGACATGGTGAAGTCGTTGGAAAGCGCCTTTTCGTAGAAGAGTTTACGGCCGAGCGCGACGCCCTCCACGGAAAGTGGGTTGTTCCCTGGCAGGTTCAACGGGTGGATGCCATCCTCCGCCCAAGCCGGGTAGGAGAGGCTCAGCGGTGTAGGGCCGGTTTCCTCGCCTGGCATGGTCGGATCCTTACGGCAAGCAGCAAGGATCAAGATCAAGCTCGTCAGAAGCGCTGGGACGAATGTGCGTGCCGACATCGTAAGCGAATTTCGGAGATCGGCGCGTGCTCGACGGGGGTTCAAGAGCCTTCCTCCTCATGAACGAGGAAGCCTAAAGGATGTTCACCTCGCGCTCCAGTTCCACACCGAAGCGCTGCTCTACCGTCCTGAGCACGTGGGCGCTCAACTCGAACACCTCCTTTCCGGTGGCGCCACCTCGGTTCACCAGCACCAGAGCCTGTCGGTCGTGTACGGCATGGGTGCCACGGTCGAGGCCTTTCAGACCGGCGCGTTCGATCAGCCAACCCGCAGCCAGCTTCACCATGCCCGGGCCGGCCGGGTAGGAGACCAGGTCCGGGTGTTCCAGGTGGATCCGATCGGCGAGTGCCTGCGGGACCACCGGGTTCTTGAAGAAGCTTCCCGCATTCCCCAATACGGCCGGATCGGGCAACTTGCTGCGTCGGATGGCGATCACCGCCTTGCTCACATCCTTGATCGTTGGTACATCGATCCCCATGCGGTCGAGTTCCTGCTGGATGTTGCCGTAGCTCGTGTTCAGAACGGGCTTCTTGCTCAACCGGAAGGTGACCGACAGGATCACGAAGCGGTCCTTTCCAGCGCGCTTGAAATAGCTTTCCCGGTAACCGAAGGCGCAGGCTTCCCGGTTGAAGGTGATCACCTCGCCGGTGCCGCGGTCCAAGGCTTCCAATGAGCTGAAGGTGTCCTTGATCTCCACACCATAAGCCCCGATGTTCTGCATGGGTGCCGCGCCCACCTTGCCGGGTATCAGAGAGAGGTTCTCCACGCCGCCCCAACCTTGGGCCACGCATTGCAGCACGAATTCATGCCAGATGACACCGGCCCCGGCCTTCACCCACACATGATCCGCATCCTCCTGCACCACGGCGATGCCGGGCATTTCGTTCAGGAGCACCGTGCCTTGGAAGTCCTGCGTGAACAGGATGTTGCTGCCTCCGCCAAGGATCAAGAGGGGGGCGCCGCTCACCTCCGGTGTGGATAGTAGGTCCCGCAGGCCATCCACCGTATCAAAGCGTGCCAGCCGATCGGCTTTGGCGGCGATGCCGAAGGTGTTGAGGGAGCTAAGGTCGGCGTGGTGTTGAATGGCCATGGGAACGAGGGCAAGTTTACTGGACCGCCACCCGTTACTTTGGGCGAGCGCCGCGTGGCTTGTGCACAGCCCTTCGGTGACAGTCCATGCCCCGCGCCATCGTCGCCGTCACCAACGACCTGAGCACCGACAACCGGGTGCACCGGACCTGCATGGTGTTGTGCGACCTGGGTTACGAGGTCTTGCTGGTGGGTAGGCAGTTGCCCGGATCACTGCCGCTGGATCGCCCATACGCCACCAAGCGGATGCGGCTGATCTTCCGGAAGGGTCCGCTGTTCTATGCGGAATACAACAAGCGCCTCTTCCTGCTCCTGCTCTTGGCCCGCTTCGACCTGGTCGTGGCCAATGATCTGGACACGCTCAGCGCCTCCTTCCTCGCCGCGACATGGCGCGGGAAGCAGCTGGTCTATGACAGCCATGAGTTCTTCACCGAAGTGCCTGAACTGGTGGAGCGCCCGCTGGTACGACGGATCTGGCTCACCATCGAACGTTGGATCTTCCCCAGGCTGGAGCACATCATCACGGTGAACGACAGCATTGCACGGGCTTATCGGGAACGGTACGATAAACAACTGGCGGTGGTACGCAACATCCCCATGCCACGGGAACTCGGTCCACTGCCGAACCGCGCCGAACTCGGACTTCCGCAGGACCGCTTCATCCTGGTCCTGCAGGGAAGCGGCATCAACGTGCAGCGGGGTGGGGAGGAGGCGGTGCTGGCCATGAAGCACTTGCCGGATGCGCTCCTGTTGATCATCGGCGGTGGCGATGCCTGGCCCGTGCTGGAGCGGATGGTCAAGGAGCACGACCTCGAGGACCGGGTGCGGTTGATCGGCCGCATGCCCTACGAGCGCATGATGCAGTACACGCGCCACGCGGACCTGGGACTGTCGCTGGACAAGGACACCAATCTGAACTATCGGTACAGCCTACCCAACAAGCTGTTCGACTACTTCCGGGCGGAGATCCCCGTGCTGGTGAGCGACCTTCCCGAGGTGGCCGGGATCGTCCGGAACTATGAGGCCGGTGTGGTGATCGGGCAGGTGGAGCCGTCCGTCATCGCTGCTGCGGTGCGCACTCTTCAGGCCGATCCCGAACGGCACGAGACGCTTCGACGGAATGCTATTTTCGCAGCCGCTTCGCTGGACGGTTCCCGCGAACAGGACGCGCTGAAGGCCGTCTTCCAAAGGCTTGCCTGAGCAACACGTGCATATCATCAGTTTCGATGTACCCGCCCCACCGGACTACGGCGGTGTGATCGATGTCCACTTCAAGGCGAAGGCGCTGGCCGAGGTCGGAGCCAAGGTGCACCTGCATTGCTTCGAGTACGGTCGCCACCGATCGAAGGAGCTCGAACGCTTCTGCTCGTCCGTGCACTATTACCAGCGGCATACTGGGAAGCACCAGCTCCTGAACTCGCTGCCCTACGTGGTGGTGAGCCGGCGCAGTGACGCGCTCGTGACCCGCCTGCTGAAGGACGACCACCCCATCCTCTTCGAGGGGCTGCACAGCTGCTATCATCTGGGTGATCCACGGCTGCACGGCCGCAAGCGCCTGGTGCGGGCGCACAACGTGGAGCACGACTATTACATGGCGCTGGCCAAAGCCGAAGGGAACGCGTTCCGACGCACCTACTTCATCAATGAAGCACGGAAGCTGCAGCGCTTCGAACCGGTGCTGAGCGAAGCCGACCATGTGCTGGCCATCAGTCCCAAGGACCAGGCCTATTTCGCAGGCCATTTCAAGAACGTGGTGCACATACCGGCCTTCCACGCCTGCGACAAGGTGGAGGTGGCCGATGGTATGGGCGACTTCGCCTTCTATCACGGTGCGTTGGGTGTGGCAGAGAACGACCAGGCAGCGCTCTTCCTGGTGCAGAAGGTCTTCAAGAACTCACCCGTGAAGCTGGTGATCGCGGGCAGCAACGCCAGCAAGGAACTGAAGCGCGAGGTGGAGAAGGCGACCAATGTGGAACTGCGCGAGAACGTGGGCACGGCAGAGATCCACACGCTGGTGCGGCAGGCACAGGTGAACGTGCTACCCACCTTTCAGGCCACAGGCATCAAGTTGAAGCTCCTGCTCTGCCTGTACACCGGTCGCCACGTGGTGTGCAATACGCCCATGGTGGAAGGCACGGGACTAGCCGAACTGTGCCACGTACACGACAGCGCCGAGGCCATGCATACGAGCATCCTGGCCTGTATGGGTGCCCCGGCGAACGGCCAGGCGATCGAGAAGCGCATGGAAGTGCTGGAAGAGCGCTTCAGCAACAGGCACAACGCCGAGCGGATCCTGCGGTTGCTATGACCTAGTTCGCCGCCGCTGCGCTCAACTCCAACAACTTCGAGTCCTCGCAGCGCACCACCCGCGTATTGAACTTCTTCATGTGGGTGTAGTCGTGCGTGGCCATGATCACGCTGCGGCCGCTCCGGCTGATCTCGAAGAGCAGGTCCAGGATCTCGCCCGTGGTCTCTGGATCCAGGTTACCGGTGGGTTCGTCAGCCAGGATCAGTTCGGGGTCGTTGAGCAGGGCACGGGCGATGCTCACCCGTTGCTGCTCCCCGCCGCTCAGCTCGTGCGGCATCTTGTAGCCCTTGGTGGCCAGGCCCACCTTCTCCAGCACCTGTTGGATGCGCTCGTCCATGCGCTTCGCATCGCTCCAGCCCGTGGCCTTCAGTACGAAGAGCAGGTTGTCGTTCACGCTGCGATCGGTGAGGAGCTGGAAGTCCTGGAACACGATCCCGATCTTCCGGCGCAGGAAGGGCACCTGGGAGCGCTTCAGCTTGCGCAGGTCGAAGCCGCAGCAATGCCCTTCACCCTCCATCAAGGGCAGGTCGCCGTAAAGTGTGCGCATCAAACTGCTCTTACCACTACCCGTGCGCCCGATCAGGTAGAGGAACTCGCCCTTGTACACCGAGAAGTCCACGTTGTTGAGGATGAGGTTCTCGCGCTGGAAGATCCGCACGCCGTGCAGCAGGATGATGGGACTGTCGCTCATGGAGGTGCCAAAGGTCAAAATTTCGGAACGAAGGTTGCCGTTATCGCTAAGGATGCCTCCGCCGGCCGATCCCCGGTACGTGAACACGCGCGCGTGGAAAAGTGCCCGATCCGTCGCGGGATCCCCGCTTCGCACCCTTGAACTTTGAACTCCAGATGAAGCCCTTCCCAGCTGCCAGGTCCCGTGCGACCCTGCACGCGGCCATGATCCTCCTGGCCGTTCCCGCACTGGCCCAACGGCCCGCGCACTACGAGCACCGAAATGCCGACCTCGTGCACGCACTGGAGCTCTTCGACAAGGCCAAGTACGGTGCTGCCCAGTACGAGCTCGAGCGTGTGGTGGACCGCATTGGCGATGACCATGATCCCGACCGCGTGGAGGCGGAGTTCTACAGCGCCATCTGCGCTGTGCGTCTCTTCCACGATGATGCGGGATACCGCCTGCACAGCTTCATGCAGGACCATCCGGACGACCTGCACGTCGGCACCGTCAAGTTGGAGCTCTTCAAGCACACCTTCGCCCAGCGCAAGTGGAAGGAATCGCTGCTCTGGAGCGAGAAGGTGGACCGGTTCGCCCTAAGCCCCGCCGAACTGGAGGAGTACCGCTTCAAGCGCGGCTATGCCTACTTCCAATCCGACCAACCTGACCAGGCCTTGGTCGAGTTCGCCGAGGTGCAGAACGGTACCGGCCCTTATGCCGTGCCCGCGACCTATTACGCTTCGCATATCAACTACGAGCGGGGCAATCACGAGACCGCGCTGACGGGCTTCAGGAAGCTGGAGAACGACGAGAACTTCGGGAAGGTGGTGCCCATCTACATCGCCGAGCTGCTCTTCATGCAGGGCAAGTACGACGAGCTGAACGGCTATGTGCAGCCATTGTTGAGCGATGCCGATGGCGTGAAGCGGGAGACGGAGATCAACCGCTTGGCCGGCGAGGCGAACTACCGCTCCGGGAAGTATGTCGAAGCCCTGCCTTATCTCGAGAAGAGCTCGCAACGGGTGGGGGTGGCGCGGGAGGACCGCTACATCCTGGGCTACACCTACATGAAGGCAGGCGACTGCAAGAAGGCACTGGACCAGTTCAACCTGGTGGCGAACGCCAACGACAGCCTGGCGCAACTGGCCACCTACCACATGGCCGACTGTTACTTGAAGCTGAATGAGAAGAACTATGCACGCACGGCGTTCAAGAAGGCCTACGACATCGGCCAGGACCCGAAGGTGACGGAGGACGCGCTATTCAACTACGCCAAGCTGGCCTACGAGTTGAGCCTCGATCCATACCACGAGGCCATCAATGCGCTGCGCAACTACCTGAAGACCTATCCGAACACCCCACGGCGCAACGAGGCTTACGAGTTCCTCCTCAACGTATACCTGAAGACGAAGAACTACGAGGCGGCGCTGGCCTCCTTGGATGAGATCCAGGAGAAGGACCTGCGGCTGAAGGAAGCCTACCAGAAGCTCGCCTTCGATCGCGGGGTCGAGCTGTACGAAGGCCGCATGTACCGCGATGCCGCGCTCTTCTTCGAGAAAGCGCTGAAGTACCCGGTGAACCAGGGGGTGAACGCCAAAGCGCACTTCTGGATGGCCGAATCCTACTACGGGCAGGGCGACCTGAGCGCCGCGCTGCGCAAGTACGACGACCTGCGCAATTCCCCCGGCGCGTACGCCACCGACCTCTATGAGCAGGCCGGTTACGGCATGGGCTACACCTACTTCAAGATGAAGCATTACGGCGAGGCGGCGACCGCCTTCCGGCGCTACGTGACTGCGGAGAAGAAGGCCACACCCCAGCGTGCCGACGCCATGGTGCGCATCGGCGATTGCTACTTCGTGACCAAGGACAACGCGCAGGCCGTGCGGTGGTATGACGATGCCGTGAAGGCCGGGACGGACGACCGCGATTATGCGCTCTACCAGAAGGGTGTATGCCAGGGGCTGGACAGGCAGTTCAACGAGAAGATCACGACACTAAAGAACCTGCTGAGCGCACAGCCGGACTCCCGGTATGCGGCGGATGCCAAGTTCCAGCTGGGTGAGACCTATGTGGCCCTGGACAATGACGACGCCGCCTTCAGCTACTACGACCAGGTGATCAGGCAGCACGCCAACAGCCCGCATGCGCGCAAGAGCATGTTGCAGGCCGCAGAGATCCAGAAACGACGTGGGAATGTCGACCAGGCCATCGCGCAGTTGAAGGACGTGGTGAGCAAGTACCCGACGGTGGATGGATCACGCGAAGCGCTGGCCGCCCTGGAGAACATCCATGTGGAGCAGGGGCGCATGGCCGAGTACGAAACCTATGTCCGATCATTGGGCTTCGTCGATCCCAGCACCCTCGACCTGGACGAGAAGTATTACCGCAGCGCCGAAACCCTGTACCTGGACGGCAAGTGCTCGCAAGCGATCGGTGCCTTCGGCGATTACCTGGACAAGTACCCACGTGGGGCCTTCGCAGTGAACGCCCGCTTCTACCGCGGCGACTGCCTGTACCGCGAAGGACGCTATGACCAGGCGCTTCCCGATCTGGAAGCCACGGTGCAGGCGGATGCCGCGCAATTCATGGAGAGCGCGCTGTTCGGTGCGAGCGATATCCTCTATCGTCAAGAACGCTGGGAGGGTGCATTGGAGCACTTCGCGCAACTGGAACCACTGGCGAGCTTCCCGCAGAACCGCCTGGCAGCGCAGGTGGGGCAGATGCGCTGCCTGAAGGAGCTGGGTCGGACCGCCGATGCGGCGAAGGCAGCCGCTCGCGTGGCGGCCAACAGCGACGCCACCGCCGATCTGAAGGCGGAAGCCGGAATGGCCATGGCCAAGGACCTGCTGGACCAGGACGATCTGGATGGCGCCTTCAGCCGCTATAAGGCCGTGGCCGGCGCCAGTACGAATGCGCTCGGGGCGGAGGCCAAGTACCACATGGGTTATGTGCGCTACCTTCAACAGAAGTACACCGACACGGAAAAGGAGGTCTTCGACCTGGTGAAGAAGTACCCCTCTTACGAGCACTGGAAAGCGAAGGCCTTCATCCTGCTCGCCGATGCCTACGTGAAGTTGGACGACCGCTTCCAGGCGAAGGCAGCGCTGCAAGGTGTGATCGACAACAGCACCGAACCCGACCTGGTGGCACAGGCCCGCGAGCGACTGGCCGTGATCAACGCGAGCGAGTTGCAGCAGACCACGCCGGCACCGCGCGACGAAGTGGTCATTCCCATGCCAGGCACCGATAATACCGACGAAGAATGAAGGCCATGACCATCCGAACGTTGCTGCTCGCGGTGCTGATCACCGGTGCCGTGGCCGTGCAGGGTCAGGGCGGTGAGTACGTGATCCAGGGGATCTTCAACCCCACCATCGCCGATGCCCAGAAGAAGGACCTGCGGCCGGAGCCGATCGACACCATCCTGCCCGACCGGCCGGTGAGCTTCGATGTGCTGCCGGTGAAGGCCAGCATCCCCGCCAAGGTGGACAGTCTCTCGGCCGCGCGCCTGAACGTGGTACAGCCCCAGCAGAAACTGTACAAGGGCTACCTGAAGGGGGGCTTCGGTCTGTACACCACACCGCTCGGTGAACTGTACTACGACCAGGCCCGATCGCGCAACAATGCCTGGGGGCTGCATGTGAAGCACCTGAGCAGCGCCGGTGGTCTCAACGACGTGGGGCCGAGCCGTTACAGCTACAACAATGTGGATGGTTACTACAACCAGTATATCCAGAACCATGAGGTGGGTGGCCGGTTGATGTACGACCGCCGGCGGGTGAGCTACTACGGTTACGCTGATACGGACAGCCTGCGCGCGCTGCAGAATGCGGTGCCCGCCGCGGAGGAAGACCTCAAGCAGTATTACAACGACATCGGTTTCGCGGCGCGCATCCGAAGCCTGTACAAGGACAGCACCTTGATCGCACACGATGTGGGACTGGAGGTACACGCATACAGCAACCTGAGTGGCAGCCGGGAGACCAACATGCGCCTTACGGCAGACCTGAGCAAGGCGGAGCAGGGGGATCGGCTTGGGCTCGGCATCCTCATCGACAACAACGCCTACCGCGGAGAACAACGGAACGGGCTATTCGGTGAGGTACGCAGTGCAAGTCTCGGTGACCTGCGTACCAACGGGACGCTCATCGGGCTGACCCCCTCGATCACGCGCCAGGGCGACAAGTACTTCGTGCGGATCGGCGCCGGGCTGTACGTGGATGCGCAGGGGAAGACCTCCTTCCATTTCTTCCCGAACGCTTATGCCAGCTACAGCCTCTTCGACGATATCCTGGTGCCCTACCTGGGCATCGAGGGCGAGCGCCGCAGGAATAGTTTCCGCAGCCTCACGCGCGAGAACCCCTGGCTGATCGCCCGACCGGCGCTGCAGAACAGCAGCGAACTGTACGACGTCTATGGCGGTCTGCGCGGGAACTTCAGCAGCCAGGTCGGCTTCGACGTTCGTGCCAGCATCAGTGCCACGGAGGACCGACCCCTCTTCGTATCCGCGCCGAACGGTGTCTATGGCGACCAGATGGCCGTGGTGTACGACCGGGTGGGCAGCTTCAACCTGAGCGGCGAGATCAGCTATCGGATGGATGAGGTCGTGCGCTTCAACGGGCGGATCGACATCACCCAGTACGACACCGATGGCGAACTCGAACCCTGGAACCTGCCGCCCTACCAGCTGGCCATTGGAGCCACCTACAGCCTGCAGAACAAGCTCATCGCCACGCTAGAGGCCCAGTTCCTCGGTGCCCGGAAGGCCGGTTACTACCTGGATCCCACAGACCCCAGCCAGACCTTGCCCATACCGCCGGTGACACGCGATCTGGACGGCTTCCTGGACCTGCACCTCGGGCTGGAATACAGGTATACCAAGCGCCTCAGCGTCTTCCTGGATATGAGCAACCTGAGCGCCAGCAAGTACGAACGTTGGTATCGTTACCCCGTGCAGCGCGGGCTGCTGATGGGAGGGGCGACGTACTCCTTCT
>JAKQEI010000060.1 GCA_029573495.1 Bacteroidota bacterium
GGCAGCCGCAGCGAGCACGGCGGCATCATCAAGGACGGCGCGAAGCTGGTGAACGCCGTGAGCAACAGCGTGGTGCCCAAGTTCACCGTGATCGTGGGCAACAGCTACGGCGCCGGCAACTACGCCATGTGCGGCAAGGCCTACGACCCGCGCCTCATCGTGGGCTGGCCCAGCGCGCAGGTGGCCGTGATGGGCGGCGACCAGGCCGCCAAGGTGCTGCTGCAGATCGAAGTGGCCGCGCTGAAAGGCCGCGGCGAGGAGATCACCAAGGAGCGCGAGGCCGAGATCCTCGGCAAGATCCGCGCGAAGTACGAGGAGAGCATGAGCCCGTACTACGCGGCGGCACGGCTATGGCTGGATGCGATCATTGATCCGTTGGATACGCGGACGTGGATCAGCATGGGGATCGAGGCGGCGGCGCAAAGTCCTGCTACTCGGGAGTTCAATATGGGTGTCCTTCAGACATGAATTCGTTACGGCGCTTCACGCCCTTCAGGCTTGCTGTGGTCGTGTACTTCGGCTATTCGCTCTTTGGCTTTCTGACAACGCCAAGCAATTTCAATGACGGCGGCGGTACGGCGTGGGGTGGCCTTGCGATGATCGCTCTCCTGTTCTGGGGCGTGCTATTCTGGCTGGTGGATGTCGCTATGCGAAAGCTGATCCCTCGTACTGAGGTCATTTGGACTATCCAGAGCCTTGTCCTACTTGCCATGTACCTCTTCCTTCATTGGTAGGTCTGAGCATGGGCATCGAAGCGGCCAGCCAGGCACCGGCTACGAGGGAGTTCAACATGGGGGCTTCGACGTAGGACATCCCCTATTGAACCTATCCCCATTCCAATTCAACGGGTTGTCTTGGATGTATTTGGCGATGCGTTCGTGTTCGCCGTCATCGCGGATCACGCGGTCCCAATAATTGCGTTGCCATACGGGTGTGCCACGGGGCAACAACCCATCGCGGTACGCCAAACGCGTAACGGCGGATTTGTACGCGCGCACGATGCGTCCCAACGAACCATGCGGCACGATGGGCATCGGTCGTGCGGCATTCGCGGGCGGTGCGGGATGGCGTAGGGGCCGATCATGATCGGCCCGCATTGGTGCGGTGGGCGTGTTCGCCGTATCGCGGTCCGAATCGTCGTTCGCGGCATTCGTCGGTCCGTCCGGCATGGTATCGGGCCGATCATGATCGGCCCCTACGGGATCCGCCGACGCGCCGTCCGGTCGCACCAACCGTTCCCGTATGATCACGATCCCATGCACATGGTTCGGCATCACCACGAAATCGCCGATATCGACGTGCGGCATGTGTTCCGGTATCGCATCCCAACATTGTTGTGCTAATTCGCCGATGGGTGATGGATGCATCACGCCATCCGCGATCCCGCCGAACAAATGCGACCGGTCCTGGGTGCAGATGGTCAGGTAATACGCACCTCGTTGGGTGTAATCGTATCCCGTCCATCGGTGGGTCGTGCGTTTCGGCAGGTCGGTCATTATCCGAATATCTGAACCGTGGATCGAAATATCAGCATTGCCTCCGAAGCACAGGGACTGGCGTATCGCTGCGATAGCGTGGCACACGCAAAACCTGCCCCACCCTCACCTCCCATGCGGCTCCAGGCTCGGCCACGCCCGGCCATCACGCACATAGCTGTCCAGGAAATCGCGGGTGGCCCGGTCCACTTCGGGGCGGTATTCGCGCAGGCCATGGTCGCCGCCTTCGAGCATGAGCAGCCGGAAGGGGTGCTTCGCGGCGTAGAGGGCATCGGCCATGTCCAGCGCATCCCTAGGCGATACGCGCCAGTCGGCGGTGCCATGGAGCAGCAGGATGGGTGTGGTGGGACACAGGCGATCGGCCCAGCGCACGGGCGAGCGGGTGGCGAGCAGGGAGTCGCGGTGGGTGGCGTAGCCGGGAATGAGCTCGGCCATCACCCGCGTCTCCATCTCGGGTCGTTCGGCCACATTGCGGAAGGCATCGGCCATGCCCGCCAGCACCACGGCCGCCTTGATGCGCGTGGTGCGCGTGAGGGCGAGGTAGGTCATGAGGCCGCCGCGGCTGCCGCCCACCATGCCCACGCGCGCGGTGTCGGCGGTGGGCAGTGCGGCCAGCACCGGCAGCAGGTTGAGCACGTCGTTCACATCGGCGCCACCGAACTCCTCCTGCCCTTCGCCACCATCCACGCCGCGGTACTGGCTGGCCACAACCACGTAGCCCCAGCTGGCCATGGGCACCAGATAGCGTAAGAGCAGACCATCGGTGATCATGCCGAAATCCCGGTTGCCGCCGCGATTGAAGATGATGCACGGATGCGGGCCGGGCGCGGTAGGTTCGATCAGGTAGCCCTTCACCTTCAGCCCATCGGAGAGGTAGGTGATGCGCTGCATTTTCACCTGGGCCAGGTTGCTGTCGAGTTGCGGACTGTGGCCGCCCATGTCGGCGATGCTGGCTTCCGGTATGGTGTAGGGGGCGCGCTCCACCAGCTGGCCGTCCTGGCCCAAGGCCACGATGTGGAAGGCCAACAGGCCAAGGAGGAGGAGTGATCGGGTGCGTGGCATGGTGTGAAGATGGGGATCTGACATGGCATTCGGCCCAAGGCATGGGTATCCACCACCCAACGCTCAACACCGACTGCATGGGTACTGGCCCAGAAGGTCGGGTAACCGTTGCCGTCCGGCTGGTGCCGCTGCAGCAGCATCACCCTTGTCCTGGCAGGTCGCATGAACTCCATTTCATTGGAGCGTGCACTTCCAGTAGGAATGGTCGTAACCTTTTCCTGACCTTGGTCCCATGCGGGTCTTGGTGTTCCTGATACTGTCTATTGTTGCTGCCCCTGGCCATTCCCAGGATGCATCGTTCTGGGGGGCACGCGACACGGTGCTGGCGCATGTACCCGGAACCCCCAAGGTGCGTATCGGCATCTGGGACAGCGGGGTGGATACCGCCCTCTTCCGTGAACACCTGGCGCGTAATGCGCAGGGCGCACCGATCCTGCGGGGCTACGATGCCTTCAAGGACCGGCAGGACATCCCCATGGCCCTGCTGCCGGACAGCCTCGCCACACGGAGCACCGAGCTGAACCAGTTGTTGCGCGCACTGGACGATCTCGACAGCGGCGTGGAGAGCCAACAAGCCGCTGCGCTGAAAGCCCGGCACGATAGCCTGCCACCGGCGGAGCAGGATCGCCTCTATGACGCGATCGATCGGTACAGCGGCCATGTGCATGGCACCGCCGTTGCGGACATCGCGCTGGCAGGACTGGCCGATGCGGAGATCGTGATCGCGCGCATGGAATGGTGGCACGGTTCACCGCCCGTGCCCTGCTGGAGCCGCGAACTGGCGGACAAGGAAGCGGCATCCATCCGGGACTTGCTGGACTTCCAAATGGCACAAGGTGTTCGCGTGGTGGTGATGTCCTGGGGCCGGGCCGGGCGCGCCTACCTGAAGAACCTGGAAGAGTGCGCACCGGAAATGCCGGACAGTGCGCGTATCGCGCTCGCGCAGTACACCATCACGCGCATCCGCGCTGAGCTGATCGCAGGGATGCAGGCGGCACCGCAGGTGCTATTCGTCGGCGCAGCAGGCAACAGCGGCAAGTCGCTGGACGAGGCGGACCAAGCCACGCGGTTCGTGCTGCCCAACTTCCTGCTAGTTGGTGCGGCGGACCGCGACGGCAACGACATGGAATGGAGCAACACCGGCAAGGAAGTGTCCCTGCTCGGTCTCGGCGAGCGCGTGCCCGCACGCCTGCCCGACGGCAGCCTATCCTACCCTTCCGGCACTTCGATGGCCGCGCCCTACGTGGCCAATGCAGCGGTCAAGGTGCTCTTGGTTTCACCGGACATGTCCGGCGCAGCATTGCGCGACCTGCTGGAGCGCACGGCCACGGTGAACGCGGCGGGTTCGCGGGTGCTGCATGTGAGCAAGGCGATCATGGCTTTGGATCGGGAGCGTTGATAACTGCCGCTCCCGAAGGCAAACCTCAACGCCCCAGCAACGCCACCATCCGCTCGTTCAACAGTTTCAAAGTGGCCCTTCAGTGCCCGCGTTCGAGCACCGCGACGGCCAAGGTGGCGTTGAGGTCGGGGAAGTAGAGCGCCTTGCTACCCCAGAAGCCTCCGTGGCCGTAACCTTGCAGGCCGAGCACCTTCTCCGGTGTAACACCAAGCTGGTAGCCGTCCTGCACGCTGTCCTGCGTGATCACCGTGGTGTGGATGGACGCCAAGGTGGCTTTGTCACGCACCACCTGGCCGGTGAAGAGGTCCTGGTTGAAGCGGGCGAGATCGCGGGTGCTGCATGCGATGCCACCCCCGCCGTACAGGTCCACGGACACATCGATGGCGTGACTATCGAAGCCGCGTTCGTCCCAGTATTGGTGCACGACGGGCAAAGACCCAGTGGGCATGGGCTCCAAGGTGGGCATCCAGGTGTGGTGGTATCCCATCTCTTCGTAGCGGAGCAGTTCGCGCATGGCCTGGGTGAAGGGCTTGCCGGTGAGGCCTTCGATAACCTCGGTGAGCAACAGGTAGTTCACATCGGTGTAGGAGTAATACGCGCCCGGCTCGGCGAGCTTGGTGCCCATGCGTACGGTGCGCGCCAGCTGCTCATCGCGCGTCCACCGGTGCATCGGATCCGCAGCGATGCTGTCGATGTAGCCGTAGCTGGTGTAGCTGTCCATGCCGCTGGTGTGCGTGAGCAGATGCGTGAGGGTGATGGCCTGGAGGTCATAGCCATCGCTGATGAAGAGGTTGCGTGTATGCTCGGTGAGGAGCGGTCCAGCGGGCTCATCCAGTTTAAGCTTCCCCTCCTCCACCAGTCGCAGGATGGTGGCAGAGACATAGGTCTTGATGCCACTGGCGATGAGGAAGGGTGCGACCGGGTCAAGTGCCGCCCCTCCTTTCATGGACCGTCCGCTCGCACCGCTCCAGGAGATGCCCCGGTCGGGTGCCTCCACATGCACCAGCAGCCCCACCATGGTAGTGTCCGATCGGTAGAGGGAATCGAGAATGGCCTGTGCGCGCTGCTCAAGGGATTGTGCGCTGGCAATTGGGCTTGCACAGAGCAGGAGTATGATGAACGTGGGAAAGGCGCGAAGGGAACGCGGCATGGGAAGCGGTTTGAAGGCGGCGTGGACAAAGTACGTATACCCTGATCTCTGCCTGCTCCAGTTAACAGCGCCGTTGATGTTGGTCGCACGCACCTATTGCGGATCGGAAATGAGCGGGCTCCCTGCTGCCTAACAAGATCCGGATCGAACGCCGAGGTCGGATGCGTGTACCGTGAAATGAACCTCATGCGCTGCAACACCCTACCATTCGCGCTCCTGCTCCCGGCCGTCATGCACGCCCAGGATCCGCTGACGGTCCTGTACGACGAGCACTTCCACTTCAATCCAATGCTGTTCGAGAACCCGGATGACAGTGCGGCCTACGCGCAATTCCGTAAAGGCCTACAACGCACTGACCTCGATGCGGAAACCGGAACGGCTAACTACAGGATGGTCTGGCGCGAGCACCAACAAGGTGGCGTGCATACCGTGAGTCGTGGTGACGGGACCACGGTCATGCCCACGCGATACGTCTCAGGAGTTGACGAACTCACTTCATACACACACTTCCGGACCGCGGATGGTCGACAAGGGATCCTGGTGTCCTACGAGCGGCCCTGCGCCTTGATCTGCAGAAGCGTCGTCTACTACGTGGAGGAATAGCGGTCTGGATCGAAGCTCGCAGCAGGCAATGGGGCTGAACATTGCGTTGATCTCAGCTACCTTGCCGACATGCGTCACGCCATCCTACTCGTGATCATGCTCGTATGGCTGCATGGCCATTTGCTTGGTCAAGAAGCAGTGGTCCCCGCCGGTGGTGAAGCCGCGGGCAGCGGTGGCACGGTGAATTGGACGCTCGGCCAGGTGGCCTATGAAGCGTCACAGTCCGCGGGCGGCAACGTGCAACGTGGGGTGCAACAGCCCTACGAATGGCTGGTCCTATCCACCGATGAGACGGCGCCGCCCACAGTGAGCGTATGGCCCAATCCGACCATGGACCAGGTCCGGCTTGAATGGACCGAGCCGCTGCCGGATGATGCACGTTACGCGCTCTGCAATAGTGCCGGTTCGGTGGTCCACGAAGGCAGTGCGACAGGCACTGCTCTCCTGATACCCTTGGAACGCCATGCCGCAGGTCGCTACGTGGTGCGCATTCTGGCGAACGGCCGCGTTCAACACACCTTGACCATACAGCGACAATGAGGATATCGACACTCTTCGCCACATTTCTTCTAATGAACGTCAGTGCTGTCCGGGCGCAGGCCCCACCGCGCATGAGCTACCAGGCCGTGGTGCGCGATGGCAGCAATGCCCTGGTCGTGAACAACACCGTGAGCATGCGCATGAGCGTGTTGCAGGGAAGCGCGAGCGGTGCAGTGGTGTACATGGAGACGCACAGCGCACCCACCAATGCGAACGGACTGGCATCGGTTGAACTCGGTGGTGGTGTGGTCCAGAGCGGTTCCATCGAGGGCATCGATTGGAGCAATGGCCCTTACTTCCTCCGCAGCGAAACGGATCCGAACGGGGGTAGTGAGTACAGCATCGCCGGTACGAGCCAGTTACTAAGCGTCCCTTTCGCCCTGTATGCGGCGAACAGCGAGCCTGGACCGCCGGGACCACAGGGCATGCCGGGGACGGACGGCTGCGCACCGACCAACACCGATAGCCTGATCGTGCTCTACAACAACACAGCAGCACATGGCTACTACCAACGTCCTGATGGTTCCGGCCATTGGATCATCCAGGAGTTGGCTAGTACGAATCACTCGGGCATAGCATCGAAGAAAGCCGTCATCCTTTATAACAACAGCACCGCCCATGCCTTCTACCTGGACAACAGCGGTATCGGACAATGGAGCACGCACCCCTTGGGCAACACCAACCACACAGCCGTGGCCTCCGATCGGTCGATCGTGCTGTACAACAACAGCACAGCCTTTGCTTTCCACGTGGATGGCGCCGGAGCCGGTACATGGACGGACCAGGCCCTTGGCAACACCGGCCACAGCAACAAAGCGCACGGTGACAAGATCGTGGTGTGGAACTTCAGCAACGCTTATGCCTTCGCTGTGGATGAAGCGGGTAATGGCGCATGGACCATCGAGCCGCTTGGAGGAACGACACACAATGTGATCACCACGCGGTGAACGCGAACAGAACGCCAGGCCTTGTTATTCCTCCAGGAAATGCACTTCCCAAGGGCCCATGCCGGTAAGCTGCATCTCGGTATCCTCCACGATCCACACGTAGTGATGGCTCTTGGGCGGGTTCAGGTAGAAGCTGCCGGCCGGGAACGCGGTCATCGCGGCTTCGTTCCATGCATCACCGAAGCCCACTTTGGCCAGGCCCGAAAGGATGGTTACCCGTTCATCGCGTGGATGCCAATGCGGCTGAAGCCGCGTGCCGGCCGGGATCCGCAGTCGGATCGTGAACATGCCCTCGGCCTTGGGGCTGCCCTCCAACACCAGCATGCGCACCCCTGGTGAGAGGTGCGAGGCATCGGCCCATTGTTGCCGATCGACCGGTTTCTGGATGGTGCCAGCTGGCAGACCGACGTCCTGGGCAATGGCCACACCGCCCCACACCACACCAAGCATGATCGCAATGCCGAGCCGAACGGCACCCTGGATACAACCGATCATGGAGTAATGTTAGTTATCCTCCGCCCAAAATCGCTCCCCCCGCGCCTCTGATCACTGCTGCATGCCGCTCTCGGTCGTGTAGTGAGGTGTTCCATCATCATCCACCAGGATCATGGGAGCGACGAGGTGGTCCTGCACCGGACTGGTCCAGATAAGGGCGCCTGTGCTGGCATTGCGCGCTTCGAGGGTGCGCGGCGCAGTGGCCCGGTGAATGATGAGCACGTTGTCCGCCGCCACACAATAGTCGGCAGCGGCCGCCTGTCCGGAGGTCTCGATGTTCCAGAGCACTGCACCCGTGGCCGCATCGAGGCAGTGGAACCAGCCCGGAGCGCTCATGCTGCCGCCCACGTAGAGCCTGCCATTGTAGAGATAGGGGTCGTTGCCGCCCCCACTGCTGAGGATGGGTATGGACCAGATCGTGCTGCCCGTGTTCATGTCAAAGGCCCATAACTCGCTGCATGCCTGCACGTACACGATGCCGTTGGCGGCAGTGGGACTGTGATAGAGGTCCATGCAATCATCCACCGTACGCTGCCAGAGCAAATTACCATCGCTCGCGTCCAGCGCGTAGAATTCCTGGTCGTCGCTGCCGAAGAAGATCTTGCCATCCACCACGCAGGGCGAGGTGTTCATATCCACCGGCGTTCCGTACTCCCACAGTAGCGTGCCAGTGAGTTTATCGATGGCGGCAACACCGGGGTCGGAAGTACCTTTTCCGCAATAGAGCACATCGCCAACGATGGTGGGGTCCGAGAAGAGACCGATACCACCGTCATAGGTCCACAAGCTGGCACCATCACTTGCGCTCCGCGCACGGATGGTGCCGCTGCGGGTGGCAAAGTAGAGCGTACCATCGGAAATGACCGGACTGTTCCCGTCTGGATCACTTCCGGACCAGATCGTGCTGCCATCGGCCGCATTCAAACAGAACTGAAGACCGCTGAGGTTGCGGAACACCACACGGTCCGTCGCGAACACGGGCGATACTTCATCTTCAATGGCCCCTTCATCGATGTTCCAGACCAATGAACCGTCACTGGCATCCAGGCAATAGAAGCCTTGATCAGTGCCCGTCACGTATATGCGGCCATTGAGCGAAACCGAACTTCCACCGAACACGAGCGGCGCCTGCAGCGTGGTGATCTGTGAATTGAATTGCACCACGGGGCCTTGCGCGGTGATGAACTGGTCAAGGTCCCAGCCGACGAGTTGTGCGTCCGTGTTCCAGAGCGCGTCATCCAAGGCGTAGAAGAAGGCACCGAAGTTCCCCTGCTCGTCAAAGAATATGGGCTCGGTGAAATGGCTGCCGTAGTTGAGGTAGACGTAGCCATTGGTCACCGGCATGCCCGCCCCATCAACAGCGGACCCGTACACGGCCCCACGCGGGGTGCACAAGCCGTCCAAGTTCTCCTGAACGATCTCCGTCGCGGCACCGAATGGTCCGATCTCACCGATCTCCAAGTATTCCTCCGTCGCTGGATCCACGGCGAAAAGGACCGCTACCCCACCGCAAGGGACGACCAGATAGAGACGACCTGTGGCCGATGTCATGAAGGTGCCCCATCCTCTTTGGACGTTGCCGATACGGTACTCCACATACACGGGCAGGTAGGCGTAGGGTTCACCGTCGCAAGCGATGCGCACCTGCAATCGGACCGGGCACCCCTCCCCTTGGCCACTTTCAAGGATGTCACAATTCCAGGTCGTGAAGTGAGCCACCTCGCCCACATAGCTCTCACCCTGCCTCTGAGCAATTCCTTCCTCACGCCAGTAGCCTGCCGTTTCATCGAAATACCACAGCGGGATATCATCCGGAGCGTCCACCTGGAAACTCGATGGGATGGGCAGGGTGAGCTGTGCCAGGCTTCCCGTCGCCAGTTGCAACGGGTTCCCGCTACCATCCTCCAACTCGATGTTGGCCATGCCGTAGGACAGCAGGACACCTCCATCACCAGCCGCGTTCCGAGCATCCATACCCGGTATCGGCGAGATGCCGATCGAAGACGAGGGGTCGATGTAGGTGGCGAACACCCGCACCGTGCCCTGATAGCCGTTCGCGATCCCATTCGCTGGTATGGTCACCACGACTCCATCGGAACCGCTCACCGTACCACCAGCCGAGGCTTGGAAGCTGCCGATCTGCACTTTGGGCAACAACTTCACTTTCACGGCCACATCCTCATCTCCGAAACCGTGGAAGATCCGACCGCCGTTGTAGTAGCCGCTTTTGCGCACACGCACGAAATTGGGCCCCTCATGCACCGGCACGCTCCGCAACCGGAACACCCCACGACTGTCCGTGGTCGTACTGATGCCATTGCAATCGACCGATGCACTCGCCAGCGGTGCACCGGAACTCGTGATCACCGAACCGGTCACATCCAAGCTCTGACCGGTCCCGGTGGGCATGGGTGCATCAGGGGTTGGTTCATCAGCATCCTTGCGGCAGGAGGCGAGTAGAACGATGATGAAGGAAAGGATGGCAGCGTAACGAAGATGTGTCATCAGAATGGTTTGGTTCCCTAAGGGGAATGAACGTTCCTCAGTCCTATCGGGCAAGATGGGACAATGTGAACACGAAGTCACGAATGGGACTGGATCTCACCGGGTTGCAGTGGTTCCAGGATCGCGCATGCAGCGTGATCCATCGAACTGTATGACAGCTTAACCTTGTACATGCTCACCGCCGTCATACCCAAGCTACCCATGCGTGACCATGAAGTGACGCGCTCCTATTATGTGGATCAGTTGGGCTTTACGATAGCCGGCTCCTATGCCGGCTACCTCATCGTTGAACGTGATAGGTTCCAACTTCACTTCTTCCATTCGGCAGACCTGGATGCACGCGCGAACGACGGTCAGGTGTACATCCGCACCGACGCGATCGATGCGCTGTATCATGATCTCATCCGAGCCCGTGTTCGGATACACCCGAACGGCGCTCTGAGCAACAAGCCATGGGGCCAGCGCGAGTTCGCCCTGCTCGATCCGGACCATAACCTATTGACCTTTGGACAAGCGTTATGAGCGGTGCGAAAGGTCATCCATCCAGTATGCTCGCCGGGGGCCTGCGATTCGCCACCCTCCAGGAACTCCTCGACTTCCTTCCTGAGGACGAACGCGACCTCACTCTGGAACTACGCGAGCTCATCCTCTCCGAAGTGCCGGATCTGAAGGAGCGGATCAGCTTCAACGTTCCCTTCTACAAGTTGCACCGCGACCTCTGCTTCCTCTGGCCGGCCTCCGTGCTGTGGGGTGCGCGCAAGACATACAACGGCGTACGGTTCGGGCTTAGCTATGGCACGCTGGTCCCCGGTGCCGAACCCTATCTCCAACGCGGTGCCCGTAAGCAGGTGTGCTGGCGCGACTTCTCGATCGTCACCCCGGCGGATCAGCGGCAACTCGGCCAATTGCTTCGATCGGCATGTGCCATGGATGCCGAACGGACGCGCGGCCTCCGGTGATCACGGACCTTTGCACCATGGCCAGGACACCACCTCGCGCTCCCTGCATCGCTTCATTCACCTTCACCTTCCTCCGCGACCTCGAGCGGAACAATGATCGCAACTGGTTCGAGGCGAACCGCGAGCGCTATACCGCTGCCCATGAGGACATGGTGGCCTTCGCCGACGTGCTGTTGGAGCGCATGCGTGTTCATGACAAGCTGAGCACACCAAGCGGACGGAAGAGCCTCATGCGCGTCCACACCGATCAACGTTTCCACAAGGACCG
>JAKQEI010000076.1 GCA_029573495.1 Bacteroidota bacterium
GATGACACCTTCGAGGCCAGCGAGAAGCTCGGCGAGGTCGCCATCACACAGGCGAACCAGACCGTCACCATCACCTTCGCCGTACCGGCCGGCGCCACGCTCGGGAACACCACCCTGCGGGTGCGCAACGTCTACCATCTCAATGGTGAACCCGTACCGACCGATCCGTGCTTCAGCTATGGCTTCGGGGAGACCGAGGACTACGGCATCACCATCCTGAACAGCGGTGGCGGGGGGCTCTGCATCCCCACCTCGGAATTCGGGACCGCAGATGGCGACTTCATCAATAGCGTCATTCTCCAGACGATCGAGAACACCGGCTCCGGAGGGACGACGGCGCCGACCTACACCGACTTCTCCAGCACGTACAACACCACCTTGGTGCGTAATGGACTTTATGGCGTGATCATCCAAGGTGGCGACTACACGCCGGATGGCTATGCCGTATGGATCGACTTCGACCAGGATGAGCAGTTCGCAGAGGAGGAAAAGCTGGGCGAATTCGTCACCGCTGAGGCGCTTGAAAGCCGGGTGATACCATTCGTCGTGCCGGAAGGCGCTGCCTTGGGGAACACGACCATGCGGGTGCGCGGGGTGTTCTTGGGCGACACTGAACCCGATCCGATGGACCCCTGCTTCAATTATGCCTATGGCGAGACCGAGGATTACGGGATCACGATCGCACCGGCGATCAGCGACTATTGCACACCTTTCTCGGCGGTGGGCACCGGTGATGGCGACTTCATCAATGGAGTGACCTTGAACACGATCGTGAACCTGAACACCGGTGGCTTGAACGGTGTCGCCTACACGGACTACTTCGGCACCTACAACACCAGCTTGAGCCGAGGGAACGAGTACAGTCTCATCGTCGAGAGTGGGGATTATTCACCGGACACCTACACGGCCTGGATCGACTATGATCAGAACGGCGGCTTCGAGGCGACCGAGAACCTTGGCGAGTTCGTCACCGAGAGCGCCGGTGAGACCGGACTCATCACCTTCACCGTCCCGGCGAACGCGCCTGTAGGTGCGACGCGTATGCGTGTCCGTGGCGGTTATCTCCTGGACGGGGAGCCGCTACCGTTCGATCCGTGCTACCCATACGTGTACGGGGAGACCGAGGATTATCAAGTGTTGATCCAGTTCAGCACGGACGTATCAGGCACGGACATGCGGGGCTTCACGCTTTGGCCGAACCCGGCCACCACCCAGGTGACCATGAGCCTGCCGAACGAGGAGTCCGCGCGATACAGCATCATGGACATGCAGGGTAGGCTTGTTCTGTCGGGAATGACGAGCGGCCCGGTCCATTCCATGGACATCTCGACGCTCGCCTCCGGAACATACGTTGTACAGGTTGTGCAGGCAGGCACCTTGTACAACAACCGACTTGAGGTCTTGGCGCGCTGACCAGGCTACGAACGATCAGGAAGACCAACACCGCCCCGGTGTTGGTCTTCTTGTTCCCGGCATCGGTCCCACCCGGAATGAAATTCCGTCGAAATCCACGCGCTCGACGGAACTTCCGGTGCGGCGCTCCCGTTCATGTGTGCGACCAAGACGAACGACCATGAGCACCCGAAGCACCGTGTTCATCGCCTTCATGGCCTTCGGTACGAGTACGCAAGCCCAATACTCAGGCATCGGCATCAAAGGGGGGATCCAGGCCACCAGCGCTCGTGCCATCCTTGTCCGCACCGTACCGATCACCGGAGCCACGGCGGGACTTTACGTGCCTTGGGGCATCGCCCCGATGGTGGAGATCCAGCCCGAGCTCCTGATCTCAACCATGGGCACCGGATGGATCGAGCCGGACGGCGATGCATACACGGAGCGAAGTCTTTACTTCCAGGCACCGGTGACGTTCAAGTACTTCATCACGAACAGCTTCAACCTGGCCGCCGGATTCCAGTTCGGGAAACCGCTGGCCGCTCGTGTGACGGGGAGCGAGGGGAACAAGAACGTGGCCGACCGCTACGAGAACCTGGACATGGGATTCGTTGGTGGGGCGGGCATCGGCTTCCAACATGGGCTCGACCTGAGCCTGCGTTACTACAGCGCGACCACCCGTTTCCACGGTGATGATGATGCCCTGTTCGCCAAGAACCGGTCGGTCCAATTCACCATCGGCTATCGTTTCATCCAGTTCCGGCGGTCATATACCCGGCGACGCCCCTGAGCACCGGGCCATCGGGAGCGGCTATCTTTGACCGCCATGAGCACCCTCCCAACCATCGCCCTGCTCGGGGGCGGCCAATTGGGGCGCATGTTCATCGAGAACGCCTTGCGGTTCCCCCTGCAGGTGTTGGTCATCGATCCGGATCCGGAGGCGCCTTGCGCATCGCTCGCATCGGATCTCCGGACAGGTGACCTGCTCAACGAACAGGTGATCCTGGAGCATACCCGGAACGCCGATGTGGTGGGGATCGAGATCGAGCACGTCTCCGTTCAGGCGATGCAACGATTGAAGGCCATGGGCAAGCGCGTCATCCCCGACCCCGATGTGCTGAGGATCATCCAGGACAAGGGATCACAAAAGCGGTTCTACCAGGAACACGGCATCCCGACCTCCCCCTTCGTCCTCATCGGATCCCGAGATGAATTGCATGCCCATACCGATCTACTACCCGGATTCCTGAAGTCGCGCAGTGGCGGTTACGATGGCAGGGGTGTGATGGCGCTTCGGACAGGAACGGATATCGCGGGTGCCTTCGAGGGCCCATGTGTGCTGGAGAAGCAGGTGGATGTAGCGATGGAACTCGCGGTCATCGTGGTACGCGACAGCCACGGACAACAGGTCACCTACGACCCGGTGGAGATGGTCTTCGACCCCGTCCTGAACCTCGTGGACCATCTACGGGCACCAGCGCGGATAGCGGAGCCTGTTGAACGGCAAGCCCGCTCCCTGGCGATGCGTGTGGCGGACGCGTTCGGTGCACCCGGGATCTACGCGGTGGAGTTGTTCCTGACGCGGACGGGTGAACTGCTCGTGAATGAGACGGCACCACGCGCCCACAACAGCGGTCATCATACCATCGAAGCCTGCGCAAGTTCGCAGTTCGACCAGTTGCTGCGTCTTTACCTCGGCTGGCCATTGGGTGATACCACCCTGCGGAGCCATGCGGCCATGATCAACCTCGTTGGTGAAGGCGGAAAAGGATCACCCATGATCGAGGGTGCGGAGAAGGTCCTGGAGCTGAGCGCCGCCTACCCGCATCTCTATGGCAAGAAGGAGACCCGCAACGGTAGGAAGATGGGACACGTGACGGTGATGGCCGCCACCCATGAGGCGCTCGATCATGCCATAGCGACCGTCAAGGCCCATTGCCATGTGGTGCCCGCCCGACCGATCACGACCACCTAAGCGAACAAGGGACATGGTAAGCATCATCATGGGAAGCCGCAGTGATCTGGAGGTCATGCGCGAAGCTGTGGATACGATGGCGGAGTTCAATGTCGCGTTCGAACTGACCGTGGTGAGCGCGCATCGCACCCCGGATCGCATGTTCGCCTATGCGAAGGGGGCGGCAGACCGTGGTGTGAAGGTGATCATCGCCGGCGCCGGTGGTGCCGCCCACCTGCCTGGCATGGTGGCATCACTCACCACCCTGCCCGTGATCGGTGTGCCGATCAGATCCAGGAATTCCATCGATGGATGGGATTCGTTGCTCTCCATCGTTCAGATGCCCAACGGGGTACCTGTCGCCACGGTCGCGGTGAACGGCGCTCGCAACGCGGGACTCCTGGCGGTCCAAATCCTGGCCCTTGCCGATGCGCACCTCTCGAGCAGGTTCGCATCCTTCAAGGGTGAACAAGAGGAGAAGGTGCGCGACGGCATCCAGACCCTGCGTCAGCAGTTCCCGAACGAATTCGACCGCTGACCGGGAGGCCTCGCTGTCAGCCACCTCGTTGCGGCTTACCGAACGGTTCCGACGAGTGGGGCTACTTTTGTTCCAAACACATGCATCCATGCGCCTGATCAGTACGCTCGCGATAGCCACACAATTCTTCATGGTCCTGCCGGTCGCGGGTCAGTGGACCCCGTTGAACGCCGGTTCAGGCAACCGGAGCATCACCACCAAGAACGGCGCCATCTACATCGCCGCCCCACCTGCCGGTGTCCGCAAGAGCACGACGGACGGAGCCAGCTGGGTGCTGGCCAACACCGGCCTCCCCTTGTCGGGATCCAATGTGATGGCACAATCCGTGGGAAGCAACTCCACGGCCTTGTTCTGCGGCACTGAATCAGGGGTGTATCGGTCCACCGACAATGGGGCGAGCTGGATCAGTGTGAATGGCACGCTGCCCGCATCAAACAACACGATCTATTGCAACCGCATCCACACCTTCAACGACGCGATCTTCCTTGTTTACACCGGACAGCTCAGCCAGAACGGAGGAGGTGTATTCCGGACCTTTGACAACGGAACCACGTGGTTGCAGGCGTTCTCCGGTCTCGCGAGCAACATGACGGTGAACATGCTGGCCGAGTACAATGGCGACCTCTACGCCGCCACCAGTACCGGCTTGATGCGTTCCACCGATCTCGGCGGTTCCTGGCAGATGGTGGGGACGACGAACTGGACCGTGCAGGCGGTGCAGGGGCAGAACGGCGCCCTGGTGATCCTCGGAGCCTTCGGTGCCCAACGCTCGACGGATAACGGCCTGACCTGGAACGCGACCACCGGCTACCCCACGAACAACTGCCCGGTCGGAAGTGACCTGATCCGCTACGACGGCCTGTTCTACGCGATCACGAAGACCGGAGCCAGTGGCTGCTACCGTTCCAGTGACAATGGAGCCACATGGACCGCCTACAACGACGGCCTCAGCCCGCAGAACACATTCGCTCAGGAGGAATTCCATGCATCACCCACCCATCTTTACATCGCCTGTGCGCTGGATGCGTATCGCGTACCGAGCACGACCGTGAACGTACAGGAGCATGCGAACACCTTCTTCGGTCAGCCCTTCCCGACGCTTTTCGAGGATCGTTTCCGCATCGACCTCACCGAACTCGAAGGCATGGGGTCCATCGTCCTGATCGATCCCTCCGGACGTGAAGCCGATCGACGGACGGTGACCGGTGGTGGTATCGTCACCATCGAGCGTCAGGGACTCGCTTCCGGGCCCTACCTGTGCTACCTCAGGTCTCCGTCCATGGATGGCATGCACTTGCTGGGCCGCGTGATCGCTGAATGAGCCATGGGGTGAAGCCGCATCACATCGGACTGCTGACCTCCGGCGGCGACAGCCCCGGGATGAACGCCGCTATTCGTGCCGTGGTGCGTTGCGCGCATGTGCAAGGGCTGAAGGTGACCGGTTTCCTTGGCGGATACGATGGACTCGTTAACGGTCGCTCCCGGCCACTCGGGCCACGTGATGTGAGCAATATCATCCAGCGAGGTGGCACCATGCTCAGGACCGCCCGCAGCGCAGCGTTCTTCACCGAGGAAGGTCGTGCAAAGGCAGCCTCGATCCTAGGCGAACTGGGTGTGGAGGCCTTGGTGGTCATCGGCGGGAACGGCACCTTCACCGGTGCTGATATCCTCCACCGGGAACATGGGGTCAGGTCCGTCGGGCTTCCTGGCACCATCGATAACGACCTGAAGGGAACAGACCGGTCCATCGGATACGACACCGCGATCAATACTGCAGTGGAAGCGATCGATCGGATACGGGATACGGCGTCCTCGCACGACCGGCTCTTCTTCGTGGAGGTGATGGGGCGGGACTCTGGGGCCATCGCCCTGGATTGTGCCGTGGCCGCAGGAGCGGAGTTCGTGCTCGTTCCGGAGCGTGAGGAACACATCGACCAGCTGATCGAGGCGATCAAGGGCTCGGATGGTGCCAAGGCCAGCAGCATCGTGGTGGTGGCAGAGGGGGAGACCGAAGGCGGCGCGTTCAGGATCGCGGACCTGGTGAAGGACCGATTACCCAACAAGGACATCCGTGTGACCGTGATCGGTCACGTGCAGCGCGGTGGATCACCGACCGTGCAGGACCGTGTCCTTTCCAGCCGGCTGGGTGTCGCCGCCGTTGATGCGCTCGTTCGCGGTGAGCACAGCTGCATGATGGGCATGATCGGAGGCCAGGTGACCTCCACTCCATTCGCGGAGGCCATACAAGGTCATCGGGAACTGGACCGTGACCTGTTCCGGGTGCTGCGGATACTGGCCACCTGAAAGAGAAAGGGCTCCCGTCACCGGAAGCCCCTCACCAACTTCGGACCCGTCATTGTCGGACGAGCCTTGTTCGTGCCAGCGGTCTGCCTTCCGCATCGAGCACCAACACCGCATAGACCCCTGTGGCCAACCGCTCCAGGTCCAGCAGTTGCCGCAGCGGGGCCTCGAAGACCAGCGCGCCGAGAGCATCGTGGAACCGCAGCGACCTCGCCATGGGGATCGCACATCGCACTTGCACCGCCCCGTGGGACGGATTCGGGAACAAACTGAAGACCTCGGCCGGAGCGATCTCGGAGAGCCCCACGAAGGCATCGCAGGCATCGCCCACCCCGTTGTCATTGGCGTCCGCCTGGAGCGGGTTGTACACCCACACACAGTTGTCGCAAGCATCACCAACACCATCCTCGTCATAGTCACCTTGTGCGGGGTTGAACATGTCGATGCAGTTGTCCTCGCAGGCCTGTAGATCATCGAAGTCCGGGTCGGCATTGGGTTCGATGCCGGTGTCGCCTCCCGCACAGATGCCGCATTCATCGAGATAAGCCGTGCCATTGATGTTGCCCGCACAGTCGATCTGCGCCAGCATGCCCACGCACTGGCAGTCCACGGTCCAGGTATCATTGATCGTGTTCGCCTGGCCATCATTGCACGCAGTGCCCGGCAGTGATGCTCCCCCGATCACGCCCGTGCAATCGATCAACACGCCAGCACAGTTGCAGTCAACGGTCCATTGATCGTTCCCTGTCCCGGGGTCGCCATCATCACAGGGGGTCCCTGGCATGGCCGGTCCATTGAGCACACCATTGCAATCGATCACGGCCATCACGCCCGCACAGGTACAGTCGCTCGTCCAGGTGTCATCGGTGGTGTTCGGATCGTTGTCGTTGCACGGGGTTCCGGGCAACGCACTTCCGTTCGGCACGCCAAGACAGTCCACTACCACCGTAGAACCGGCACAGTTGCATGACGCGTCGATCACGTCGTTCACGGTGGAGGCATCGCCATCATCACAGGGTGAACCGATCGTGCCGACGAGCATGGGGCAGTCGTCCTGCAGGTCACACACGCCATCGCCATCCGCATCGGGTGCGGGCGTCCCGGCACATTCACAGTTGGCGTTCAACACATCGTTCACCGTGCAGGGATCCCCGTCATCGCAGGACCATCCGATCAATCCGAAGACCGTGGGACAGTTGTCCTGGACGTCACAGAATCCGTCGCCATCGGTATCACCGGCAGGCGTACCACGGCAAAGGCAATCCGCGTTCACGACATCGTTCAGCGTGCACGGGTCTCCATCATCGCAGCTGGCACCCACCTGACCGGGAGTGTTCGGACAACTGTCGAGGGCGTTGCAGATCCCATCGTTGTCATCGTCGCCGCTCGGGGTACCGACGCACTGGCAGCTTGCGTTCAACACATCATTGATGGTACAGGGGTCCCCGTCGATGCAGGGGCTTCCCACCTGACCCGGAGTGTTCGGGCAGGAATCCTGCACATCGCACACCCCATCGCCATCCGCATCCGGGCCGGGGGTACCTGCGCATTGGCAGTCCGCACCCAGAATATCGTTGGAAGTACATGGATCTCCATCATTGCATGGGGACCCGACCTGACCGGCGACGTTCGGACAACTGTCCTGCGCATTGCAGATCCCGTCCCCATCGCTGTCCGGCGAAGGGGTTCCAGCACACTCGCAGTTCGCGTTCAGCACATCATTGATCGTGCAGGGATCGCCGTCGTTGCAGGGTGATCCGACCTGACCGGACACGTTCGGGCAGTTGTCCTGCGCATTGCAGATCCCGTCCCCATCGCTATCCGGTCCGGGAGTCCCAGCACACTGGCAGTTCGCGTTCAACACATCGTTGCTCGTGCATGGGTCGCCATCGTTGCAGGGTGATCCGACCTGACCGGCGACGTTCGGGCAGTTGTCCTGCGCATTGCAGATCCCGTCGCCATCGCTATCCGGACCGGGAGTCCCCGCACATTGGCAGTTCGCGTTCAGCACATCATTGATCGTGCACGGGTCGCCGTCGTTGCATGAAGAACCGATCTGACCGGACACGTTCGGGCAGCTGTCCTGCGCATTGCAGATCCCGTCGCCATCGCTATCCGGACCAGGAGTCCCCGCACACTGGCAGTTCGCGTTCAACACATCATTGGTCGTGCAGGGATCGCCGTCGTTGCAGGGTGATCCGATCTGACCGGCGATGTTCGGGCAGCTGTCCTGCGCATTGCAGATGCCGTCGCCGTCACTGTCCGGTGAAGGTGTTCCAGCACACTGGCAGGTAGCATTCAACACATCGTTGCTCGTACACGGGTCGCCATCGTTACAGGGCGATCCGACCTGACCGGCCACGTTTGGGCAGTTGTCCTGCGCATTGCAGATCCCGTCGCCATCGTTATCCGGACCGGGAGTCCCAATACACTGGCAGTTCGCGTTCAATACATCGTTGCTCGTGCACGGGTCGCCGTCGTTGCATGAAGAACCGACCTGACCGGCCACGTTAGGGCAGTTGTCCTGGGAATTGCAGATCCCGTCGCCGTCACTGTCCGGTGAAGGTGTTCCAGCACACTGGCAGTTCGACGTGTACACATCATTCGTCGTGCAAGGGTCCCCATCATTACAGGCCGAACCCACCGTAGCCGACCCACCGATGACACCAAGGCAATCAGGCGCCGCAGCACCCGTTGCGGTTCCAATGGCTCCCAAGGACAAGTTCTGATAACTGCCACTGGCGTTGGTCTCCAGCTTCACAGCCCGCACCATATAGTCCCGGCCGGCTACGAACGGGATCGCAGGGTCCGTATGGCTGGAACCCGATATAGGCGAGCTGGTGATCCGGGTGATCGTCCCGTCCGTACCGAACTGGTACAGGTGATAACCCATGACCTGCTCGGAGGAAGCGGACCAGGTGAACGAAGGATGCCCGCCACTGTTGGTAACGACCAGGTTCGATGGCGGAGAGACCATCTTCATGCGCAGCGAAATATCCCCCATCAGGCCCAAGTGGGTTCTCCCGATGGAGGATTGCCAGCCTTCTGTCAGGGGCAGGTAGGCTCCGGTGTTGTTCATCGTTTGACGCACACTGTAGCCGATGTTCTCACCCATCCCCATGTGATGGAAGTACCACGCCGGGATCCCGGCCCAGCAGTTGGTCAGGCCGTCACCACGGGCGATGATGGCCCTTAGGAAATTGTTCCTGCTGTCCCAATCGAGGAAGAAGCTGCCCAGCGCCATGTTGAACACGCCACCCATGGTCACCGAGGACGCGAGCTGCTGGGTGGTGGCTCCGCCGTCGGTGCCATTATAGGTCACCACACCGTTATCCACCGCCTGCAAACCACCTCCGCAGTGGTAGGTCCACAGGTAGCTCTGGTTGTTGACATAGGAACCGAACGAACCGAAGGCCGGGTTCACGAAGAGATCCGCATTACCGGTGAGCGGCGCCGTACGCATGCCGCTGGCGGCAACGGGGTTCCCCAACCATTGCAGGTTGTCGATCACGATGCCCCGAGGGTTCGCCTCCCAATTCTTCACCTTGAATCCGTGCGCACGGTTCAAATAGCTGCGCATCAGTTCCACCTCGGTCGTGCCGAACGCAGGCATGTCGTACATGTCCACACGACCCACCTGCAACTCCAGTGGAGAAGGGAAATCACTTTGATCGAACTTGCCGTCTCCCGGTGTGTTCCACGTACGTTGGGTACTGGCAACGGTCACGTTGACCGTGTTATCCGTCCAGGTGCCATCCATGTCGGCATAGTAGCCGTCGGTCGGTCGCGCACCGCGCGCATCGTCATGACCATCGGGATAGACGTTTCCGGAGTAGGGGACCGGTATGTGGCCAAGCAGATATAGCGCCTTCACATTCGCAGGGTCGCTGCTGTAGTGCCCCTGGATGACGGCTTTGACGCTGGTGACCGAAGCGGTACGTGATACATCGGAACGAAGAACATGCCAGCCATCCCCTCTCAGATCGTGTATCAGCTGATCGATCTCAGCCGACAATGGGGCTGCCAACGTGTTGTCCACCAACAGGATCAGCTTGCCCCGATAGTCGACGGGAGGCAAATCGATGCCGGTGTTGATGTATCCGTTGCCCGTCACACCACCGGAAACACGCACAACGCGATACTCGTAGCTGGTTCCAACGGAGATGCTGTTATCCGTCCATGAGGAGGCACTCGCCGAAGGAGTCGCCACCGCCGAACCCCAGCTCGTTGCCGTCTTCAACTTCCGATAGATCGTGAACGAGGTGGTATTGCTGATCGGTACCCACTGGAGCGTGATGCTCGGTGTTCCCGGCTGAACAGTGGCGGTAAGCCGCACCGCTGCACGTTCCGAGATGGTTTGACCAAAAACACCGAACGCCAGCAGCAATGCCAGCGTGGAGAACAGGGAACGGACCATCGTCATGGCAGAAGTTGGTTGATCGGCAGACCGACCGCCCCTTCCTTTCATGATCGTTCCGAAGCAAGGCAGTGCACGGAACAAGGCAGGAGTGCCGGAATGACCGACCCTTTTACCGTGATCCGTGACACCGGGGTTACGACCGCGTGATCCCGCAACGCGCCTGCGGCACGCTCGCCCAATCATATCCTCCTGATGACCAGCGTATTTCAGTGCGTTACAGGTATGGCCGAAGATCCCGTGGATCCATTCCGACCCGATGGCCGACCTGACCATCCGGGAAGTGCCTGAGCGAGAAAACCCAATGATCAAAGCCACCATCCTTCCAGGTCCCCTCAAAACGGGGGGCGAAACTACCGGAAATGGGTGCCGCGATGGGACGATCGTTGATAACCCCTTCCTCTTGGAAAGCCCGTCAATACTGGATTCTTTCGGCGAAAAGGGTGGTACGATCGATGAAATGAACACCACCCGCGCGGCGATGTGAACAACTGACCGTGCTCACCTTCGACGAACTCCACCATTCCATCGACCAATGGAGGTAATTTCGCGGTCAGCCAAAGCGATAAGGATCACGCGCGTGAAGCCAGGAACGAACTAACCTTTTCGCTCGGTTCACGTTCAAATCTGTCGCTCCGAAGAGCACTTATCCACGATCCAACCGTCCCCCAAAGGCGCTCAGACAACTTTGTCGACCGCCCAAAGAATGTCCCTCCGACGCACATGAGCAGCGATAATCGACCACTCACGATCCACGACCTCTTCCATACCGGCCTTCGGACCGAGCCATCGGCTCCAGCCGTGATCCATGGTTCGGAGCACTACAGCTTTGCCGAACTTGACCGTTCGGCTCGGTGCCTCGCCACAATGCTCAGCCGTTCTGGTGCCGGGCCGGGCCGCACTGTAGGCATCTGCCTCGACCGCTCCCCCGAGCTCGTCGTCTGCGTCCTCGGCATCGTGCAGGTCGGCGCCGCCTACGTGCCCATCGACCCCACCTACCCGGCCGAGCGCATCGCCGGCATGCTGGAGGATGCGAAGCCGCCGGTGGTGATCACCAGCAAGGCCCACCAGGACCTCTTCAAGGGCACGCAAGCCAAGGTCATCCTCATCGAGGACATCGAACTGGAGAATGGTCCCCAATTCGAAGGCCAATGCCCCGCCACGGCGGACGACCTGCTCTACGTGCTCTTCACCAGCGGCAGCACCGGCCGGCCCAAGGGCGTGGCCATGCACCATGCGCCGCTCACCAACCTGATCGAGTGGCAACTGCGCACCAGCGTGTGCAAGGCGGGTGATCGCACGCTCCAATTCGCGCCGATCAGCTTCGACGTCAGCTTCCAGGAGATCTTCACCACGTTCGCCCAAGGCGGCACGCTGGTGCTGATCACCGATGAGGACCGCCTGAACAGCACGCAGCTCCTGCGGAAGATCATCGCCCAGAAGATCAACCGCATCATCGTGCCCTTCGTGGCGTTGCAATACCTGGCCGAGGCCGTGGAGCGCACCGGCGAAGTACCGTCCACATTGAAGGAGGTCTTCACCAGTGGCGAGCAATTGAAGATCACGCCCGCCATCGCGAACCTCTTCAAGCAGCTCCCCGGCTGCCGCTTCTGCAACCAGTACGGCCCTACCGAAGGCCATGTGGTGAGCGAGTTGGAGCTGAAGGGCGATCCTTCGACCTGGCCCGCCCTGCCCAACATCGGCACCGCCATCGACAACGTGAAGCTCTACGTGCTCGATGAGCAGATGAAGCCCGTTGCGAAAGGCGAGGAAGGTGAACTCTACCTCGGTGGCGCCTGTGTGGCCAAGGGGTACATCGGTCGCGATGATCTCACCGCCGAGCGCTTCCTTGCGGATCCCTTCATCTCCGGTGGTCGTCTGTACAAGACCGGCGACCGCGCGGCGGAACTGCCCAACGGCGAGATCGACTACAAGGGCCGCATCGACGGCCAGGTGAAGGTCCGCGGCTACCGCATCGAGCTCGGCGAGGTGGAGGTGGCCATGGAGAAGCACGCCGCCGTGGAACAGGCCGTGGCCACCGTCCGCGAGGACCGTCCGGGCCTCAAGCGCCTGATCGGTTACTACGTCGCGAAGTCAGAGCTCGGCACCAACGAGCTGCGCAAGCACCTCGCCTCCCTTCTGCCCGACTACATGCAGCCTTCCGCCTTCGTGGCCGTGAAGGCGCTGCCCCGCACACCCAGCGGCAAGATCGACCGCAAGGCGCTGCCCGCACCCGATGTGAAGCGCCCCGACCTCGATGTGGCCTTCGCCGCGCCGACGACCGCTGTGCAGAAGACGGTGGCGAACGTGTGTGCCGACCTGCTCGGCATCGACCGCGTGGGCATCGACGACAACTTCTTCGACCTCGGCGGCAACTCGCTGCTGAGCATCCAATGCGTAGCGCAGCTGGAAGGCCATGGTCTGAAGCTGCCGATCGTGAAGCTCTACCAGCACCCGACGGTCCGCGCATGTGCAGCATTCCTTGAGGGTGATGCGAGCGCTGTTTCACCCGCCGACATGGCCAAAGCCCGCAAGGCTTCGGCTGGTGGGTCCAAGAAAGGCGACATCGCCATCATCGGCATGAGCGGCCGCTTCCCCGGCGCGGAGAACGTGGAGCAGCTGTGGAAGAACCTGCTCGCGAAGAAGAACAGCATCAGCACCTGGTCGGTGGATGATCTCGACCCGAGCATCCCCGCCGAGCTACGAAACGATCCCGACTACGTGAAGGCCCGCGGCGTGATCGCCGATGCCGACAAGTTCGACCACGGCTTCTTCGGCGTGAACCCCAAGGTGGCCGCGCTGATGGACCCGCAGCAACGCGTGTTCCTGGAGACCGCCTGGGCCGCGCTGGAGGATGCCGCCTACGATCCCGCGCAATTCGCCGGGCTCATCGGTGTGTATGCCGGCATGGGCAACAACACCTACTTCACCCGCAACGTCATCGGCCACCCCGAGCTCATCGAGCAGGTCGGCGACTTCGCGGTGATGACGGCCAACGAGAAGGACTACATCGCCACGCGCCTCGCGTTCGAGTTCGACCTGCG
>JAKQEI010000103.1 GCA_029573495.1 Bacteroidota bacterium
CACATGCCCACCATGCTTGGCCACCAGCAGCGAGGACCCCATGGGTACATGCGTGGTCCCCTCCATGATGCGGCTGCGGTAGAATAGACCGATGGAGCTCCGCCGGTCATTCGGCTGCACGCCTAGGAAAATGCCACAGACGTCGCATGCGCCAGCGGCCAGAGGTACACATAGCCATAGCCATGCGACCAGAATTCTGTTCATGTTGAACGATCGATCCGTTGTCAAGCATACCCGCGTCCGGTCCGCCGCATGGCGGATAGGGAAGCAGGCCGTCCGGATCAGGACCAGGGCACGGGTTCCTCAACGGGCAGGGAGCGACGGATGGTCCGCTCCATGGTCAAGGGATGGTCGATCCCCAAGAGCACTGGTGCGAGGATGGGCGCATCACCCGCCAAAGGGACCTTGGGTTCGAAGCGCGTGGCGATACGATCCGCAGGGAACTCCTTTTCAGCCTGTTGCTCCAGGATCCTGAACCGTTTGCTCAGCTGGCATTCACCGTGGCAGGTCCGCATGGCCTCCACCACATCGCGTTGCACACACAGTTCACGCTCGATGTAGGCACGATCAACGTGGAACTGCACCAGAACGAGGAGCGGAGCCAGATGGACCAGACCGATCACGGCCAGCACCGAAGCTGCCAGGGACTTCCGCATGGTGTGGCAAAGTTAGATCAGGACGCTCGACCGCATGTGGCGCAGGCATCGCATCTTCAGGCCCGCAAAGCAGCACGCTCGTTCGGATGCACAGCGACCTGATCCTTGTCCTCTGCCTGCTCTTCGCGGTGAGCGTGCTCACCATGTTGAGCCCGCGCCTGCGCATCGCCTACCCCATTCTGCTGGTGCTCTCGGGGCTTATGATCCCCTTCATCCCCGGCATCCCGCGCGTGGCCGTGGAGCCCGACCTCATCTTCCTGATCTTCCTTCCACCCCTCTTGTACGAGGCCTCCATGCACACCTCCTGGCCGGAATTCTGGAAATGGCGCCGGTCCATCGGCATGCTCGCCTTCGGTCTTGTCTTCTTCACTTCGGTGGGCGTCGCGTGGTTCACCAGCTCGTTCGTCCCAGGATTCACGCTGGCACTGGGCTTCCTCCTTGGTGGCATCATCTCACCACCCGATGCGGTGGCAGCCACCTCCGTGCTCAAGAGCGTGCGCATTCCGCGCCGCGGGATGGTGATCCTGGAGGGTGAAAGTCTGATCAACGATGCCAGTTCCCTGATCGTGTACCGCTTCGCCCTTGCCGCGATCCTCACCGGCACCTTCTCCCTGGGCACGGCGGTGGAGGACTTCTTCATCGTGGCCGTGGGAGGTACCGTCGTAGGGATCGCATTGGGCAACATCCTGTACATGATCCACCGTTTCCTGCCCACCACCCCGAGCATCGACACCGCCATCTCGCTGATGACGCCATACATCGCCTATGTCGTGGCGGAAGCCTTCCACTGCTCGGGTGTGATGGCCGTGGTGAGCTGCGGGCTCTTCCTGAGCTTCCGCGCACACGACTTCCTCGACCACCGTTCACGCATGCAGATCAACATGACCTGGTCCACCCTGGGCTATATGTTGAACGGACTGGTCTTCATCCTGATCGGCCTGGAGCTTCCCGTGATCATCGATGGCTTGACGCGCGATGAGGTCTGGTCGGGCATCCGGTACGGCACGCTCATCAGCGGTCTGATCATCGTGTTGAGGTTCCTCTGGATCCATCCTTCCCTGCACATCCCCCGCTGGTTGTCCGGGCGGATCCGTCGCAAGGAGGCTCCGCCGGGTTGGCGGCTGCCTGCGGTGCTCAGCTGGTCGGGGATGCGCGGGGTGATCTCGCTCGCGATGGCGTTGGCGCTCCCCAAGGCCCTTGCCGATGGTTCGCCCTTTCCACAGCGCGCCACCATCATCCTGATCACTTTCATCGTCATCCTCATCACCTTGGTGGTACAGGGGATCAGCCTTCCCTTCGTGGTGCACTGGTTGCGCATGGACGAAGTGGAGAAGCGCATGAGCCCGGAGGAGCAGGAGCTGACACTGCGGCATCGGCTCGCGAGAGCCGCATTGGACCGCCTGGAACGGGGGGATGTGCCACGCGACGAGATCGTGGACCGTTTACGCGGAAACTACCAACGCGTGTTGGAGAGCACGGCCACCGGCCTGCAGGAACTTCGCGGGGAAGGCCTTCCGACACGCGCCGTGGACCGGGATGAACTCGAGGAATACCAGCTGGCTGCGATCGCGGCGCAGCGCGCGACCCTCAGGCGCATCCGCAAGGAGAACACGGTAGACATCGAACTGATCCGGAAGCAAGAGGCACGCCTCGACCTCGAAGAGGCACGTATTGAACATTGAAGCCGGACCGGAACCGGCCCGGTGAAGTTCTGCGTGCGATATTAGCGTCATGCATGCCGGACGTCGCTTCACATTCCGCGAGGTCATCTTCTGGACCCGTCGGGACATCTATTTCTACCTGGTGGTAGGGACCATCCCCACCCTGCTCTACACGCTGTTGGACTGGACCTGGTTGACCGTTCCCTGGGTCCCCATCGCCTTGGTGGGCACGGCGGTGGCCTTCATCGTCGGGTTCAAGAACAACGCCACCTACAACAGGCTCTGGGAAGCCCGCCAGATCTGGGGAGCCATCGTCAACACGAGCCGGTCGTGGGGCATCATGGCCATCGACTTCGTGACGGACCAGCATGCCAGGGCCTCGACCAGCGAGGCGGAACTGCGGGCGATCCGCACCCGGCTGGTGCACCGGCACATCGCCTGGCTGCATGCACTACGGTTCCAGTTGCGCGTGCCCCGTGCGTGGGAGCACATGATCAAGGTGTACAATCGGGAGTACCGCCAGGCCTATATCGTGGATGAGCAGGATGGCAACACCCTCGACGCTGCGATCGCCGGCCTGTTGCCGGAGGCCGAATGGGACGTGGTGTTGAAGAAGGCCAACGCCGCCACCCAGATCCTCGCCATGCAATCCCATGACCTGCGCCACCTGCAGGAGCGCGGGTTGATCGACGACTTCCGCCACATGGAACTGGCCAAGCTGCGTGCGGACCTGTACACCCAGCAGGGCAAGTGCGAGCGCATCAAGAACTTCCCCTATCCACGTCAGTACGCCACCCTCAACCTCATGTTCGTCCGCTTGTTCAACGGTCTGGTGCCCTTCGGCATGCTGGGGGAGTTCGCCAAGCTCGGCGACCACTTCGTCTGGTTGACCATACCGTTCACCGCGTTGGTGGCCTGGGTCTTCCTGATGATGGAGCGGATCGGCGAAGCCACGGAGAACCCTTTCGAGGGTAGCCCGAACGACGTGCCCATCACGGCGCTCACCCGCACGATCGAGATCGATCTGCGGGAGATGCTGGGCGAGAGCAACATTCCCGAACCGTTGAAACCGGCGAACAACATCCTGATGTGATCGGGAACGGCGGACATCCCGTTGGCCGGGCAGCGGATTAGGCCTTGCAAGGCACCCACCCGGATACCGGATCAGTGTTGTATCGCGGCCTGCAGGTTGTTCATGAGCTGCGCGGTCGGTAGCCCCGCCCCTATGGCGGTCGGTGCCGTATCGAAATGGATACCGTTCAGGAAGTCGGTCATCTGCACGCGGAGGTAGATCACGGCCCCGGGGGATGCGTTGTACTCATCCACCTGCAGGGTCACCGGACGACGCATGGAAGCGGTCGTCGGGACGTATTGGATCGCCTCGTCGCTGGAATTGATCAACAGATCCCCATTGCTGTTCCACCGTCCTGTGATCTCCAGGAACTTGTAGCCCAGGGCTTCGCTCTGGTAGAGGGTCTGATCGTTCAGCGGCGGGACGTTGAAGTCCGATGGAGCCAGTGCATTGTTCGCATCATCGAGACCAAGATCGAACGCGATGCGCGGAATAGCGCCCTGGACCATGAACCCAAGGTTCTGTGTGATCCCGTTGCCCGATGCACGATCCACCTTCAACACAACACCTGGGAATGACTTGATCAAAGAACCGCTATTGTCGAGCAGTCGGATGTTCGACACGATGAAGCGCATCCGGTCCAGTTGTGCAGCTGCTCCGTCCTCATCCACGAGCTGATCCGCGAAGGCCCAGGGAAGTGAACCTTCCAGGAAATTGAAGTTGACGGAGACCATGTACTCCGGAGTAGCTGCAGAGGGAGCAGGAGTTGGATCAGGATCATCATCCTTCTTACAGCCCGCACAAAAGACAATGACCAAGAGCACCAGAGGGAATGAAGGTCGGAACATCAGCGCTGTTTTGAAGGAATGAAAGTAGCTATAGGTTCCTGTCCTGGACCGGCCGGCACTCATCCGCGGTTCCAAGGTGGAGCATCGATCCAACCCAAGGTCTTGTCGGTGCCACAGCGTACCGACTGGTGGGAACCGGTATGCAGCGCGAATGAAGAAGGGGCCGCTTTCGCGGCCCCTTGTCCTGTTCAGCTGTTCGTGATCACTCCTCCACCACCTCGAAGGGGATGGTCTTGACCACATCGCGGTGGAAGACCACTTCCGCCTCGTACTTGCCCAAGGCTTTGATGGCTTCACCTTTCAGCTTGATGTTCTTGCGGTCCACCTCGAAGCCGAGCGCCCGGATGGCATCGGCGATCTGGATGGTGTTCACGCTGCCGAAGATCTTGCCCTTCTCACCGGCCTTGGCGCCGATCTTCAGGGTCTTGTCCGCGAGCCCGTTGGCCATCTTCTCGGCTTCCGCCTTGATCTTGGCCTCCTTG
>JAKQEI010000107.1 GCA_029573495.1 Bacteroidota bacterium
GTACTTCGTGAAGGCCTCCAACGTGTGGTCGCGAATGATGCGCCGTACCCGTTGGGCTTGAGCATAGTATGCATCGTAGTAGCCCGCACTTAGTACGAAGGTACCGAGGAGGATACGCCGCTTCACTTCGGGTCCGAAGCCTTCGGTGCGGCTCAGTCGATAGGTCTCATCCACCCCCTTGGCCTTGGTGCTGCGATGCCCGTAACGGATGCCATCGAAACGCGCGAGGTTACTGCTGGCTTCGGCGGTGGCCAGGATGTAATAGGTCGGCACCTGGTGGTCGAGCAAGGGGACGTCGATCGGTTCCACCGTATGTCCATCCGACCTCAACCGGTCGATATGCGCTTGCAGGTGGGCCACGATCTCCGGGTCCATGCCGGGGCGCTCCAGACCCTCCCGGTAGTATCCGATGCGGAGTATTCCTGGGTGCTGCAGGTCTACGTGTTCCACCGGTTTACGGCTGGTGGTGCCATCCTTCGGATCGTGCCCGGCCATCGCTTCGTACACGGCGGCGGTATCGGCCACGTTGCGGGCAAAGGGTCCGATCTGATCGAAGCTGCTGGCGAAAGCGATCAGGCCATAGCGGCTCACACGACCGTAGGTGGGCTTGAAACCAACCGTTCCGGTGAAGGAAGCGGGCTGGCGGATGCTACCCCCGGTATCGCTGCCCAGTGCGACATGCGCGGTAGCTGCGGCGACCGAAGCTGCTGCTCCGCCGCTCGATCCACCGGGGACCTTGGTGCGGTCCACGGGGTTCAGGACGTTCCCGAAAGCACTGTTCTCATTGCTGCTGCCCATGGCGAACTCGTCGCAGTTGGTGCGACCGATGATCACCGCGTCGGCGGCGAGCAGGCGTTCAACAACGGTGGCGCTGTACAAGGAGGTGAAGCCCTCAAGGATCCTGGAAGCGGCGCTCACCTTATGGCTCTTGTAACAGATGTTGTCCTTGATGCTGAGCACGAAGCCTGCCAGCGGCCCGGCCACGCCCTGCCGCATGCGATCCTCGACACGGACAGCCTGTTCGCGTGCGCTCTCGTGGAACAGCTCGAGGTAGGCGTTGAGGTCGGTGTTGGAGGTGGCTGCGGTGAGCGCGCGCTCCACCGTCTCGGTTACCCGGCTATCGCGGGAAAGCACGGGTGTGCTGGTTGCGGGATCGGTCGGGGTCACGCGTGCTCTACTTCGCGTCGTCCTTCTTCTCCTCGCCCTTGCTCGCGTCCTTGAACTCCTTCATGCCCTGTCCCAGGCCGCGCATG
>JAKQEI010000132.1 GCA_029573495.1 Bacteroidota bacterium
CATTCCGCACCGTGTAGAGGTTCTTGCCATTGGCGAAGTACAACTGGTCCCAGTCGATCTGCCGTGCGTTCACATCGGTGCGCCATGCTTCCTGCAGCTCCGCGAAGACCGCCGGGTTGGTCTCCTGGTAATAGCTCGGCAGGTAACGATAGTAGTCGGCACGTGGATCCTTAGCGTCGAACCAGTTCAAACCGGAGGAACCATCCCGACCGAACGTGTAGAAGAGGCTGGTGTTCCACTCCACGCCTTCGCTGGGCTTGAAATAGTGGCTCGCCATCAACAGCGGCTTGTGATCGAAGGTCATCCGCGCATTCCGCTTCTCTCCGTTCTGATAACCCCAGTTCGGGTTGTAATAGCTGGTCCCGGCCAGGTCATAGGCCTCCTGTACCGCCACCCCGGAACGACCTTGTACGATGGGTGCTCCAAAGCCGGAGAAGCTCACACTATGCTTCTCATTGATCTTGTGTTCGGCACTGAGGAAGTACGCATACGCATCGAAGGAGGTGCCTTCCACATAGCCTTCATCCGCCCAGCGTCGCGATCCACTGAAGCTGAAGGACCAGCCGTTCTTCATCAGGCCGGTTGAACCGGTCACCATCATCCGGTTCCGGTAGGCCCGGTTGGTCGAGGCATAGGAAACACGCAGGCCTTTGCGCAAGCTGCTCGACCGCACATTGATGTCCGTGGAGCCACCCACACCTCCGAAATTATAGCGTGTGGCACCCAGCCCGGTCCGCACTTGCATCCAGCGGGTCACATCGTTCAAGCCGGCCCAGCTGGACCACTGGGCCCAGCCGGTCTCCAGATCGTTCACGAGCACCCCATTGATCGTGACCAATGTGTTCTCCGAGTCGTACCCGCGGATGCGGAAGCGGGCGGAACCGAAGTTGAATCCTGCAACGGCCGTGAACACGTCACGCGAGGACTGCAGGATGCCGGAAATGTCCTGCGACCCGAGTTCCGCATCCAGGTCGTCCGCAGTGATGGTGAACACCGGCAACTGCGGCCGGTTCACGGCACTGGTGTCGGGGATCACGGGAGTCAGGGTCGTATCCGATTGTGCCGTGGCACCGGGTATGAGGGCGCCGACAAGGGCGGTCGCGAGTAGTGTCCTGATCATCGGCGGGCTGCGAGAGGGTCTTGTCCCGCCAGGGTCGTCCTCCCGGCCATGGCGGGATGGGAGGCGCACGAAAGCGGTCGGCAAAGGTAATCGTCCAGACCGCACGATCAAGGTTCCCTCAAGGTTACCTGATCAACGTCTTTTCTAATGATCCCGTCGATGGGTCGACCACGTCCATCGAATTACGCTAGTCCTTGCTTTTCAGCGCTTTCCGTCGTTACTTTTGCTGGCTTTTCGGCGAACCTTCCAGGCCGTTGCCTCGTCATCCTCCCATGCGCTCCATCCGGGCCTCACTCCTCGCATGCCTGTTGCTGGCTTTCAGCGTGCCTTTTGCCCTGCGTGCGGACCATTACTCCGGAGGTAGCATCACCTACACCTGCCTGGGTGCCAATTTCTATGAGATCACCCTCGACCTGTACCTGGATTGTTCAGGTGCGCCATTGAGCCCGCAGAACCTTCAGCTCGCGAATGATTGCGGTGTCAGTTTCACGCTCAACAGCCTCCCGCTCGTCCTGACTGAGGAGGTCTCGCAACTGTGCCCCTCCTCATTGCCCATGAGCACCTGCAATGGAGGTGTGTTGCAGGGGATCCGCCATTATCGGTTCGTGACCACGGTGTTCCTGTCGCCCTGTAATGATTGGACCATTTCCTGGAACATCTGCTGTCGCAACGCTTCACTGAACCTGGTGGGTACCGCCGGCATGTACCTGGAAGCCACGGTCAACAATTTCGGTGGTGCTTGTGATGCTTCTCCCACGATCGCGGACAATGGCATACCATTCGTGTGTGTGAACGACCCGGTCCTGTACAATCCCGGGATCACCGACCCCGACGGGAACGAGATGCAGTTCCAGCTCATCTCAGCACAGTTCGCCGCACCCGTGCCCACCAACATCGGGTACCAAGGGGGCTTCTCCGGAACAGCGCCCATTCCAGGGATCGTCCTCGACCCGGCCACCGGCCAGCTGTCGTTCACTCCCACGGTGACAGGGAACTACGTGGTGGTCCTGGAGGTGACCACCTATAACGCCATGGGCGTTCCCATCGGCACGATACGGCGTGACTTCCTGTTCGTGGTCCAGAACTGCATGACCACTCCTCCGACGACCACCGGACTTACGAACAGTACCACGGGATTCATCGTGGGTGCGGGTGCCATCGAGGTATGTGATGGTCTGCCGTTCTGTGTGGATATTCCCTTCACGGATGCGGATCCCGGTTCGATCATCACACTCGAGTCGAACGTTACCAGCCTGTTACCTGGTGCCACGTTCACCGTTTCAGGGACGAACCCGGTGGTGGGTACCATCTGCTGGACCCCGGACCCTGCCTTCTCACCCGCGAACATCCTGGTGCACGCCACGGATGATTCGTGTCCCATTCCCAACGAAGCCTCCAGTTCCATCTTGATCACAGTGGTGCAGCCGCCACCGGTTCCACCTGATGCTGGAACCAATGGCACCATCTCCGCTTGTCCGGGAAGTCCGGCAGTGGCTCTCTTCCCAGTCCTCGGAGGTGGGCCGGACCTCGGCGGGGTATGGACCGATCCGAACGGGGTGGTACACGGTGGCACCTTCACACCACCGGACGATCCCTTCGGCGTTTACACCTATACCGTTGGCAACGGTTGTCAGACCGATGCCGCCACGGTGACCGTGAGTGCGACCGGTGGCCAGGATCCGGGCACGGATGGCTCCTTGAACCTTTGCGGGAACAGCGCACCAGTGGCACTGATCACTGGGTTGGGTGGAACTCCGCAGGCAGGCGGTGCATGGTCCGGACCGAGTGCCGTGGTCGGCGGGATCTACAACCCGGCGACGATGGCCCCGGGTGCTTACATCTACACTGTTCCGGGGGTTGGACCATGCCCGCCAGCGAGCGCGACCGTGACCGTAACGGAGAGCGCGGCTCCGAATGCGGGAACGAATGGAACATTGACCGTTTGCTCAAATAGTGCAGCGACGAGTTTGTTCGCTGCCCTTGGAGGAGGTCCTGCCGCCGGTGGCACCTGGAGCGGACCAAGCGCGGTTACGGCTGGCATGTACGACCCGGCTACGATGGGACCGGGCGTCTACACTTATACGATCGTCGGGGTCGCACCATGTGTGAATGCTACCGCGTCAGTTACCGTTACGGAGAATGCGCTGCCCAATGCAGGCTCGAACGGAACACTGACCATCTGCAGCAATGGGGCGTCTGTGGCCTTGATCAACTCGCTTGGTGGCGCACCACAAGCTGGTGGTACCTGGAGCGGCCCGAGCGCTGTTGTCGGTGGCAACTACGATCCGGCGACGATGGACCCGGGCGTTTACACCTACACGGTCACCGGCCTGGCACCCTGCGTGAACGCGACGGCCACAGTGACTGTGACGGAGAACGCCGCACCGATCGCGGGGACGAACGGAGCATTGACCATCTGCAGCAATGGAGCGTCGGTGGCGTTGATCAACTCGCTTGGTGGCGCACCACAAGCTGGTGGTACCTGGAGTGGACCGAGCGCCGTGGTCGGTGGCAACTACGACCCGGCGACAATGGATCCGGGTGTGTACACCTACACGGTCACCGGCCTGGCACCCTGCGTGAACGCGACGGCCACAGTGACAGTGACGGAGAACGCCGCACCGATCGCGGGGACGAACGGAGCATTGACCATCTGCAGCA
>JAKQEI010000133.1 GCA_029573495.1 Bacteroidota bacterium
CTCGACCCGGAGTACAAACGCATGGGCGGCAGCTTGCGCGGCAGTGTGATGGTGGCAGGGCCTGCGCTCGCGCGCTTCGGAAGGGGCTATATCCCCAGCCCGGGCGGCGACAAGATCGGTCGTCGCCGGATGGACACGCACTTCACCGGCTTCGAGAAGCTCGGCGCCACGATCAAGTACGACGAGAGCGATGCCTTCTACCGCGCGGAAGCGAAGCAACTGAAGGGTTGCTACATGCTCCTGGATGAAGCCAGTGTGACCGGCACCGCGAACATCGTGATGGCCGCCACGCTAGCTGAAGGACGCACCACCATCTTCAACGCCGCCTGCGAACCCTACCTGCAACAGCTGTGCAAGATGCTTGTGCGCATGGGCGCCCGGATCAGCGGCATCGGGAGCAACCTGCTGCATATCGATGGGGTGAAGGAGCTGAAGGGCACCGAGCACCGCATGCTGCCTGATATGATCGAGATCGGCTCCTTCATCGGGCTGGCCGCCATGACCCGTAGTGATGTCACGATCAAGGATGTGGCCTACGAGGAGCTCGGGGTGATCCCCAACGTGTTCAGAACACTCGGCATCGTGGTCGAACGCAAAGGCGATGACATCCACATTCCGGCCCAGGAACACTATGCCATCGAGCCCTTCCTGGACGGCAGCAACCGCGTGATCAGCGACCATCCCTGGCCCGGCTTCACACCCGATCTGCTCAGCATCGTGCTCGTGACGGCCACGCAGGCAAGAGGCCACGTGCTCATCCACCAGAAGATGTTCGAGAGCCGCCTGTTCTTCACCGATAAACTGATCGAGATGGGTGCGCAGATCACGCTCTGCGACCCGCACCGCGCCCTGGTGATCGGCAAGGACTTCGAGAAGCCGCTCCGCGCCATCCGCATGACCAGCCCTGACATCCGCGCCGGGGTCTCCCTGTTGATCGCCGCACTCGGCGCGGACGGCACCAGCACTATCGACAACATCGAGCAGATCGATCGCGGCTACCAGGACATCGAAGGCCGGTTGAAAGCCTTGGGGGCTCGGATCGAACGGGTCTGATGCCCACCCGCTCAGGCCTCCCATCCCGGCATGATCTTCGCTTAGCCTCAGGTCCAACACCTGCTACCTTCGCCGCATGGAATTCCGCAAGCTCATGTCCAAGACAAGGATCGCCATCAGTACAGCCGTCGTGCTTCTTGCCATCTACGGTTTCGCCGCTCGCTCAGGGACCAAAGCCGACACCGGCGATGGCACCCAGGTGGGCACCAACATCGGGAATAGAGCCCCGGAGCTGGCCTTCATGAACCCGGACAGCACCAAATTGCTCAAGCTGTCTGAGCTCAAGGGCAAATACGTGCTCATCGACTTCTGGGCCAGCTGGTGCCGCCCCTGCCGAATGGAGAACCCGAACGTGGTGGACGCCTACAAGAAGTATAGTCAGGCCAAGTTCACCGATGCCAAGGGTTTCGAGGTGTATAGTGTGAGCCTCGACCGCAGCCGTGACGCTTGGAAGTCGGCCATCGCCCAGGATGGCCTGGTGTGGAAATACCACGTGAGCGACCTGCAGTTCTGGAGCTCCAAGGGAGCCCAGTTGTACGGCGTTAACTCCATCCCCATGAGCTTCCTCGTGGACCCGAACGGGATCATCATCGCCAAGAACCTGCGCGGCATGGCCCTCCATCAGGAGCTGGACAAGCATGTGAAGAGCCTCTGACGCCCTTCAGTGTCCGTGAAGGCCCTGGGACCAGTCCCGGGGCTTTCCCGTTCCATGCCATCCTGTCCGGCCCTGACCGCTGGCACTGGAATTGCCGACCCGGCTGCGCCGGAACACCGGAACAATGCCCTATGGCCCTGAAGAATCCGTTCCGACGCAGTGTAAAGGAGAATCCAGCCATGGACGATAAGACCGTGAAGAACGAGGCCAGCGACCAAGGAGCGGCCTTGAATGAGACCCAGGAACCTGCCACCGCTGACACACCGTCAGCAGGGGACAACAGTGAATTGGAGATACTGAAGGCCGAACTCGACCTGTTGCGGGCTGAGCACCAGGCCATCCATGACAAGCATGTGCGCCTGTTCGCCGAGTTCGACAACTTCAGGAAACGGACGGCCAAGGAACGGCTAGAACTGCTCCAATATGCCGGCGAGAATACGCTGAAAGCCGTTCTTCCGGTGCTGGACGACATGGACCGCGCTATCGCCAACAATGCGAAGGTGGACGACATCGACACGATCCGTGAGGGTTTCAATCTGATCCATCAGAAGATGGTGCATGCACTGGGCTCCCAAGGCCTGAAGGCCATGCCCGACGCGAAAGGGGAACTCTTCGACACCGACCGGCACGAAGCCATCACCAAGGCTCCGGCCCCGAACCCGGAGCTGAAGGGCAAAGTGATCGACGTGGTCGAGAACGGGTATACCCTGCATGACAAAGTGATCCGCTACGCCAAGGTGGTCGTGGGCGAATAAGGCCGACCGACCGTCGCCAGCACACCACGTCCCCAAGCGCACGACCCCGATGAGCAAACGAGATCCGTACGAAGTCCTTGGTGTTGGCCGCAGCGCGAGCGCGGACGACATCAAGAAGGCGTACCGTAAAATGGCCATCAAATACCACCCGGACAAGAATCCGGGCGATGCAGTGGCCGAGGAGAAGTTCAAGGACGCGGCTTCCGCCTATGAGATCCTGAGCGACCCTGACAAGAAGGCCAAGTACGACCGGTTCGGGCACAACGCCCCTGGCGGTTTCGGAGGCGGCGGTTTCGGAGGCGGCATGAACATGGAGGATATCTTCTCCCAGTTCGGCGACATCTTCGGTGGGCACTTCGGCGGCGGCTTCGCCGGCTTCGGGCAGCAGCGGGGCCGCACTGTGAAAGGCAGCAACCTGCGCGTCCGGATCAAGCTCACGCTCGAAGAGATCGCCCATGGCGCGGAGAAGAAGATCAAGGTGACGAAGCTCGTGCGCGGCAAGGGCAGCGAGTACGGGAATTGCAGCTCCTGTGGTGGCACCGGTCAGGTGCGGCGGGTGCAGAGCACCTTCCTTGGACAGATGCAGACCGTGACGACCTGCCCGACCTGCGGCGGGATCGGTCAGACGGTGAGCAAGCGGGCTCCAGGAAGCGACGAGCATGGGCTGGTGCGCGAAGAGGTGGTGGTGCCGATCCGGATCCCCGCTGGCGTGGAGGAAGGCATGCAGCTCAACATCAGCGGCATGGGCAATGAAGCGCCCGCGGGCGGCGTGCCCGGTGACCTGCTCGTGGTGATCGAGGAGGAGGCGCACAAGGAACTGAAGCGGGACGGGACCACCCTTCACCATGAAGCCTATATCAACCTCGTGGACGCAGCGCTCGGCGCCAGCATCGAGGTTCCATTGGTGAGCGGCAAGGCCAAGGTGAAGATCGAGCCTGGAACTCAAAGCGGGACCACCATGCGTCTGCGGGGCAAAGGTCTGCCCAGCATCAACCACCACGGGACCGGCGACCTCCTGGTGCACGTGATGGTGTGGACCCCCACGGATCTTTCCAAGGAAGAAAAGGCGACCCTGGAGAAGCTCCGCACCAGTGCTGGCTTCCAGCCGCGACCGACCGCGAAGGACAAAGGCTTCTTCGAGAAAGTGAAGGAGATGTTCGGGCACTGATCAAGGCCCGGTGCGCCACTACCTTGGCGCCATGGTGCCCATCCGATGCTGGCTGTTCGGTGTCCTCATTGTCAACGCCTGTACGAATCATCCTGGAACGGAGGACGATGGGGCGACCGTGGAAATGATAGTGGCCATGCCGGTGCTGACCGAACGACCGGATTGGGCACGCCAGCTTGTCGATAGCAGCGTTACCGGCACCTTCGTGCTGTGGGAACCCGACAGCGGACGTTTGCAAGCCTCGGATACCGCCCGGGCGCGGCGGGCCTTCCTGCCTGCGAGCACCTTCAAGGTCTTCAATTCACTGGTGGCCTTGCAGACCGGAGCCGTCGCGGATGAACATGAGTTGATCCGCTGGGATGGCATCCAACGCCGATCACCCGACTGGAACGAGGACCAGGATATGGCCATGGCGCTGGCACGCAGCACGGTATGGTGGTATCAGGAAGTGGCCCGGCGCGCCGGAGCTGTGCGGATGCAGCTTTGGCTCGACACCGTCGGCTACGGGAACCAGCTCATGGGCGACTCCATCCACCTGTTCTGGCTGCAAGGTGCCTTGCGCATCACTCCGCTGGAACAGATCGGCTTCATGGAAGCCCTGCACGAGGAATTGCTTCCCTTCGATCGATCGCATCAGCGCACGGTGAAGCGGATCCTACCCGGGGACAGCACGGACACGTGGAAACTGCAGGGCAAGTCCGGATGGGCGATCAGGGTGGATGAAGAGTATGGTTGGTATGTAGGCTGGGTGGAGCGGGGCGAACACACCGCCTTCTTCGCCACGAACATCGACATCCGCTCCATGGACGATGTGCGGAAGCGGTACACCATAAGCCGCGCGTTGCTTCAGCGGACCGGTTGGATCGACCCGATGGATGGCTGATCAGTCCTTGCGGAACCGCATCACAGTGGACTGCTCGGAGCTGGCCACCCTCACCACATAGCGTCCTGCCGCCAGGGCATCCAGCTCGATGGGCCTGAGCGCTCCCGGTCCGGCCACCCAATGCATGCGTTCCACGAGTTCGCCGCGCTCGTTGAAGAGATCGATCACAAGCGGACCAGCGTTGGGGCCCTTTCTGGCGACCATGAGTTGGCGGAGTGAGGGAAGATCACTGCTCCAACCATCATCGGAGATCCGTTCATCCCTGCTGAAGACCTCGGAGCTCCCCACAGGTCCGGATGGTCCTGATGCTGTCGTCTCGACAGCCAATGCATCGGTCCATGGATCAACCGGTGGGGCCTGCGCGGAAGCCAGGCCAACGAGCCCCAGAAAGCCGATGGCCGCTGCTGCGCGGGACAGCCATTCGATGCGCTGTTCCACGATCATGTGTTCCATGCCGCGAAACGACGCACCGCACGTGCCCGCAATGGTTCGCCTGGGTTATTTCTTCCAGGAAGCGTGAAGCTTGATGGTCCCTTGACCTTGCCGAAAGACGCTCAGGTGCGCTGCGGCTCGAGCATCACCAAGGGCCGGCCCTCATGCATCAACATGACTCGACCATTCACCACGCGGGTCTCACGTGTCACCGTCATCGCGTGCAGCACACGTTGCTCAATGGCCTTTGAGCCCGCTTGATCACAACGGGACGGTCGCAATGCCCGGAACCTGACCTGGTCCGGAGCCGTGGTCCAGACCCCGGTGAAGGTCCCGCAGTCGGACCGTCCTTCCAAACGTCCGTCCTTATCGAATCGGATGATGAGCGCCTGTTGCCCATTCACGGTCAGGTCCTGACCGAACAGTTCCACCACACGCCACTGCCCCAACAACCGACTGCTCAGCGGAACACCGAGGAACACCACGCTTCCCCATACGGCATAGGCCATGAGGACGGTAGGGAACATGGTCACGAGACGTTTCATGATGGTGCAAGTGGTGTGTTGAAGGTAACCGACCGTCCCAGCCCCCGACCCCGTCTTCAGGCGAACGGTTGACGCGGTGATGTACCGTGACACACGCGAATAGGCCACCGAACCGCTTTCTTTGGACCACCACCATGCCTGACCTCCATCTCACCGGCAACCTCGTTGACATCCCGGGTCGAAGCATCCGGCCCGTTCGCCTGACCGTGGTGGATGGTCGGATCGCCGGGATCGAAGAGGTCGATGAGGACGTGGACGGCTTCCTCCTGCCCGGCTTCATCGATGCCCATGTGCATGTGGAGAGTTCCATGCTCATCCCCAGTGAGTTCGCGCGATTGGCCGTGCTGCACGGGACCGTGGCCACGATCAGCGACCCGCACGAGATCGCCAACGTATTGGGCGTCGCAGGTGTGGACTACATGATCGCCAATGGGAAGCAGGTACCCTTCCATTTCTTCTTCGGTGCACCGAGCTGTGTACCCGCGACCGCATTCGAAACTGCGGGAGCCACGATCGGACCCGATGATGTTGGTCGCCTGCTGGAAAGACCAGAGGTGCTGTACCTGAGCGAGATGATGAACTTTCCGGGCGTCCTGAACGGCGACCCGGAGGTGCTGCGTAAGATCGCACATGCCCAGCGACTGGGTAAGCCGGTGGACGGGCATGCCCCCGGCTTGCGTGGTGAGGAAGCGCTGCGATACATCGCGGCCGGTATGAGCACGGATCACGAGTGTTTCACACCGGAGGAAGCGCTTGACAAGCTGGCGGGTGGTATGTGGGTGCAGATCCGCGAAGGCAGTGCTGCCAAGAACTTCGAAGCCCTTCAACCGCTCCTTCACGAGCACTGGGAGCGCATGATGTTCTGCAGCGATGACAAGCACCCGGATAGCCTGGTGCTCAGCCATATCAATACGTTGTGCGCACGTGCGGTGAAGGCCGGCGTGGATGTGTTCAAGGTGCTGCAGGTGGCCTGCCTCAACCCGATCACGCACTACCAGTTACCCATCGGTCGTTTGCGGGTGGGCGACCCGGCCGACATGATCCTGATCGAGGATCTGACCGACTTCAAGGTCAGGCAGACCTATGTTCGAGGCCGTCTTGTGGCTGACCAAGGCCGGAGCCTGATCGAGCGGGTCAGCGCTGGAACTCCGAACCAGTTCCAGTGCGGGCATATCACCGAGGTCGATCTGCATGTACCGGCCACGGGCGGAGACCTGCTCGTGATCGAGCCATACGATGGTCAGCTCATTACCGGGAAGCGCTCCATGCGACCGACCGTCCGGAATGGCGCGTGCGTGGCCGATCCCGGTCGCGACCTGCTGAAGATCGCCGTGGTGAACCGCTACCATGATGCTCCGGTTGCCGTGGGATGGATAATGAACATGGGTCTGCAACGTGGTGCGATCGCCAGCTGCGTGGCCCACGACAGCCACAACATCGTGGCCGTGGGTACGAACGACATGGACCTCACCGCCGCCATCAACACCGTGATCGATGGCCAAGGCGGCATCAGCCTGGCCGATGGACCCTTGCGGATGGCCCTGGCCCTGCCCGTTGCCGGCATCATGACAACGGCGGACGCCTATGAGGTGGCGCGCGACTACGGCCTGATCGATGAGGCAGCACGATCCCTCGGCTGCACCATGTCCGCGCCATACATGACATTGTCGTTCATGGCCCTGCTGGTGATCCCACATCTCAAGATGAGCGACCGGGGCCTCTTCGATGGAGATTCGTTCCAATTGGTGCAACGGGTGGATCACACCTGAACAACTGCCTACATGTGCGCAACGATGCCGAAGCTCGCCTTGCCGCTGATCCTGGTCGTGGCTGCATCCGCATGCTCCACAACCCGGCAGCCCACCGCCGAGCGCTTCCTTCAAAAGCGGCGGTTCCAGCCGGGCTGGCACCTCGACCTCGGCACTCGTGCTCACCGGGAGCAGATGAAGCGGAGGACATCCGTGCCACTACTCGCCCGAAGGGACCTCGTTCGTGCCATTCCGTCAGGAGGACCTTTGACGACATCGGTGGCCCCGGGAACCGTACCGTGGGACATCCCCTACACCAACTCCACCCGAACTGGAACGGTCATCGCACCGGTCGCGCCATCCGCGCCTGTAGCCTTGGTGGAAGTCGGACCAGAACCTCTGGAGCCGGCGGTCGTTGAACCGGACGCACGCTGGAACCCATGGGCAGGTCCCGCCTTGGTCCTTGCCATTGGAACAGTCGCTTACGGTCTGGTGGGGACGAGCCTGTTGGTCCTGGCACTTGGCGTGATCGCGACCATGATCCTGGCCAGTATCGCGGTCCGAAAAGGCCGGACCTATGAATGGCGAGGGAAGGGGATGGCGGTCGCTGCCCTTGTCATCGGTTCGCTCGCTGCCCTGATCACATTGATCACTTTGCTCGGCGCTTGACTTGACACCATTTGGGTTCATTCCAGTGAAGGCACGTCCATACCTAAATTCAAGGACAAAATTTTGGACATATCAATGGTCATTATTGAAGTATAATTGCTAATATATACTTGATATACAATTATTTACTTTGTACATTACAATAGACATCAATGCGGCCATATGTTGACCCCATCACATGGATGCCCTTCCATGTGGACCTGAGCAAGTTGCCCAACACCTGCTGGCTTGATCTCGGGGAATTCGTGGCAGGTATCCGTGCTCTGGATCATGCCGCGCTCGGGCTGGTGGATGGTCGCGCATTCGTTCGAGCACTGAACGCTCAAGCCCTCCTCGCCCGCTTTGCCATGGATGGCCTGGTGATCCCCATCACGGTTATCGAACAGACGCTCGCCGAGGGGGCGAAAAGGGCTGGAACGGTGCCCTTCGGAAAGGAACTGGAGGCATTCCTGAGCGCTTCCGACCACCTTCCCGATACCCCTGCTTCGAACACGACCCTCGACGCTCGGTATCTGGCGGATCTCCATGCCATGGTCGGTGGTCCAGGCGATGGAGCCGGGACAATGCGTTGGCGTTCGACCACCATGGAAGGGAAACCTTGGGAAGGAGTGCCGCACGAGGTGATCACCCCGTTCGTGGAGGACCTGATGGACTGGTTGAACAGTGCCGATCTGGCAGCTCCCGACCCCGAGCTTGATGCACCCTACCGGGTGATCCGTTGCCTGCTCGCCGAGCTTTACCTGGCATGGATACGTCCATTCTCCATGGGGCACCACCGGGTCCTAGCCATTTTCGATGAGGCCATCCTTCGGGGCTCGCCCAACCTCACCAGGACCGGCCTCTTCCTCTCCATCGCCCTCTACCGGAGCGGTCCGCAGTACGCCGAAGAACGTGGCTCAGCCGCCCGCTCCAGCGACCCGCTCCCCTTCCTGACCTTCTGTATCCGAGGCATGCTGGACGAACTGCGGTCCGTGCAGCGACGCATCGGCCACCTACAGCAACACGGCTTATGGCGTGCCCAACTACTTGACCTTTTCCAAGAGGGTAACGACGCACCCACCCGGCGGCAACGACAGATCCTCCTGGACCTGGCCGGGGCCTCCGGACCGGTGCCCTTGAACCGCGTGGGCTCCTTGTCCCCCTCCTTGGCTGCCCTTTATGCCGGCGTGAGTGAGAAGACCCTTCGGCGGGATATGGACGCCCTGGTCCAGGCAGGTCTGGTCCAACGCGGACCGAACGGTCTTCGGATCGACCTGAACACCCTGCTGGTATTCAGCCGCTAATGTGCCTCATGAAGGCTTCGACATAGGCTTTCGCCTGGTCCCTCAGGTGATCAGGGGAACGCCCTGCCTCCCGCAGGGATCGCAACGAGGTGTCCCCCGCTGATTTGGACAACTTCCGGCCTGTTCCGTCGGTGACAAGCGGGTGATGGTGGAAGCGGATGGCCTGGAAAGCAGGTCGCTTAAGGATAAGCGCGAGGTACCATTGGCAGGCTGTGGAAGGGATCAGGTCAGCGCCACGTACCACGTGATCGATGCCCATGTCCATATCGTCCACCAGCGATGCTACCTGGTAGGCCGGGCGGCCGTTCCCACGCTGGAGCATCACCGGGTCGGGCATGGCGCTGTTCAGCTCCACGACCTGGCGGGCACCATCCCACTCCGACCAACTGACCGGACAGGGATCAGGGACCTTGAGCCGCCATGCTGTTCCAACTGGCGTGCTCCCGATCTCCCCGGTCCGGCAGAGGTGCACCCCCGACCCTTCCCGTTCCCTTTGCGCTCGGGAACAGGCACAAGGGTAGAGATGACCGGTCGCTCTCACCTGTTCCACAACCCGTCCGTACCGTTCCATCCGGAGCTGCTGGGACCAGCTTCTCTGCAGGTCCTCCGGACCGGAGGGCCCCTCATCCACCCGGATACCCAGCCATGCCAGCGACCGGAACACATCTTCGACGTATTCCGGACGCACGCGCTCCTGATCCAGGTCGTCCACCCGCAGGAACAGCGTTCCGCCGATGGTCCGGACCAGCTCCGCGGTCACCAGGAAGTTGAAGGCATTGCCAACGTGGAGGTAGCCGCTCGGGGTGGGTGCGATCCGTGTCCTCATCCGCCGCCATGTCGATCGGGTGCCCGGGGTGGGACTTGAACCCACACGGCCCTTGCGGACCAAGGGATTTTAAGTCCCTCGTGTCTACCATTCCACCACCCGGGCATGGTCCACCCTTCCACCGACTGGACCGCTCCAAAATAGCGATGCCTCCTTTCGGAGGCATCTTCGGAGCGAGAAACGGGACTCGAACCCGCGACCCCGACCTTGGCAAGGTCGTGCTCTACCAACTGAGCTACTCTCGCAATACGGCCTGCCTTGAACAAGTTCCCGGCAAAGGCGGGCGCAAATATAACACCGCAACTTCAGTCCGCAACATCGATCACGCTTTCCGCAGTTCCGCCTTCCGCGGTACGACCAGGCGCCTGATCTCATTCAGCTTGAAGAGCGCCTCCACCGGTGTCAAGGTGTCGATGTCCAGGTCCATGATCTCCTGGCGGATGCGCTCCAGTGCCGGATCATCGAGTTGGAAGAAGCTGAGCTGAAGGTCCTGCTCGAGCCCCGCCGTGCGCGCTTTCACCGGGTGTTTCGGACCTACGGGGTCGGGCGGCGCTCCCAGATCTCCGGCATGGCTCGCCTCCAGGTGGGTCAGGACCTTCATGGCGCGCTCCACGACCTTCACGGGCATGCCGGCCATCTGCGCGACATGGATCCCGAAACTCCGGTCGCTCCCACCCGGAACAAGCTTCCGCAGGAAGAGGACCTTGCCATCCACCTCGCGCACCGCCACGTTCGCGTTGTGTATCCGGGGGAAGGTGGCCGCCATCTCGTTCAGTTCATGGTAGTGCGTGGCGAATAGTGTCTTGGGCCGGCCGGGGTGCGCATGCAGGAACTCGGCGATGGCCCAGGCGATGGAAATGCCATCGTAGGTGCTCGTTCCCCTTCCGATCTCATCCAGCAGGACCAGGCTCCGATCGCTCAGGTTATTCAGGATGCTGGCCGTTTCGTTCATCTCCACCATGAAGGTGCTCTCCCCTGTGCTGAGGTTGTCCGATGCCCCCACACGTGTGAAGATCCGATCGACCAGCCCGATGGTCGCCCCCGTGGCCGGAACGAAACAACCGATCTGGGCGAGCAGCACGATGAGGGCGGTCTGGCGGAGCACGGCCGACTTCCCGCTCATGTTCGGTCCCGTGATCATCAGGACCTGCCTGGCGCCGGGATCGAGCAGCATGTCGTTGGCGACGTATGGAACGCCCGGCGGCAATTGCTGTTCGATCACGGGATGGCGTGCTTCCCGCAGGTCGAGCACATGCCCCATGTCGATCTGAGGACGGCTGTAGTTCCACGCGCTGGCGACCTCTGCGAAGCCACGCAGCACATCCCATTCGGCGAGTGCCATGGCCGCGTCCCGCAGGATGCCCACCTGTACCACCAAGGCCTCCACCACCTCTTGGAATAGCCGCTGTTCCAGGGAGAGGATGCCCTCTTCGGCACCGAGGATCCGCTCCTCCAGGGCCTTGAGCTCCTCGGTGATGTATCGCTCCGCACCCACCAGGGTCTGCTTCCGCACCCACTCCGGCGGTACCTTCTCCTTGTGCGTGTTGCGGACCTCGAGGTAATAGCCGAACACGTTGTTGAAGCCCACCTTCAACGAAGGGATGCCCGTCCGCTCGCTTTCGCGCCGCTGCACCTCCAGCAGGAGGTCCTTGGCATGGCCGCTCACATGACGCAATTCATCCAGCGAAGCGCTGACGCCCGACCTGATGACCCCACCCTTTGCCGGATTCACCGGCGGCTCCTGCTCGATGGTGGATGCGATGCGTTCCGCCAGACCATCGGGAAGAGCGATGGGGGGCATCGTTACTTTCACAAGGTGTTGGTTGAGCCGCGATGTCGCCTCCAACGCGGTGCTCACTTGCAACAATTCGCGTGGATTGATCCGCCCGGCGGCGGCCTTGCCGGCGAGCCGCTCCAGATCCCCGATGCGACGCAACTCCTCGCAAAGCGCCGCGTTCAGTTCGGCATCATCCTTCAACAGGGCGACACGATCATACCGTGCGGTGATCGTGTCGATGTCCAGCAGGGGGAACAACATCCATCGCTTCAACAGACGCGAACCCATGGGTGTGACACAGCGGTCCACCGCGCTTTGCAGGGTGCGTCCCCCTTCGTTGACCGCGGTGACGAGCTCCAGATTACGGACCGTGAACCGGTCCAGACCGACGTGGGCCTGTGGCCTGATCCACCCGATGCGATCGATGTGCGCCAGGCGATCATGGCGGGTTTCGCCGAGGTAGTGCAGGATCGCACCCGCAGCCCGTTGCCCCCAGCGCAGATCCTCGATCCCGAAGCCCTTCAAGCTGGTGGTGGCGAATTGGCGCAGGAGCCGTTCGCGGGCGAAGTCCTCCGTGAAGGCCCACTCGTCCAAGGGAAACGTATTGAAGGATCCACAGGCCTCCATCAATGCCCCGTCCCGGCTGCCCTTGGGGAACAACAATTCACTCGGTGCGTGGCGATCGATCAACCGCGTGATCTCCTCCGCATCCTCCTCGGCCACCAGGAACTCCCCGGTGGTGACATCGAGGAAGGCTGCGCCATAGCGCCCCTGCTGACCGCAGATCGCCACCAGCCAGTTATTGGCACGGTGGTCGACCACCTGGTCGCTGTAGGCCACACCGGGTGTGACCACTTCCGTGACGCCGCGCTTGACGAGCGTCTTGGTGGCCTTCGGATCCTCGAGCTGATCGCAGATCGCCACGCGGTACCCGGCGCGCACGAGCTTGGGGAGGTAGTTGTCCAGCGCATGGTATGGGAATCCCGCCAGCTCCAATTCGGCGGCCCCACCGTTGTTGCGCTTGGTCAAGGTGATCCCCAGGACACCAGAGGCCACGACGGCATCGCTCCCGAATGTCTCGTAGAAGTCGCCCACGCGGAAGAGCAGAAGGGCATCGGGGTATTTCGCCTTGATGCTGCCATATTGCTGCATCAACGGGGTTCCTTCTGACTTGGCCATGCAACTGGTCTCCTACTTTCGCCCGTTGCCATTGGACCTCAGGCGCAGCCTGCCAAGGTACTGCCCATCCAATGCCCTTCACCCCCCTCCCACCTTTCCGATCTTCACATTTTCCGAACATGCCCGCCACTGACCGCAAGCTGCAGATGCACGAACTGGAGCGACCCACCGCGGCTGAACACCATGCCCGACCCAAGCGCCCGATCCGGATCGTCCTGGACGATGTGCGGAGCCGGCATAACGTGGGCTCCATCTTCCGCACAGCGGACGCCTTCGGTGCGGAGGGCATCGTACTCTGTGGGTTCACTCCCCTGCCCCCGCACCGGGAGATCGAGAAGACCGCCTTGGGGGCCACCGATTCCGTCCCTTGGACCTCCGCAGCGGCTGCCGTGGAGGCTGTGCGGGAGCTCCACGCCGAGGGGTATCGGGTGCTGGCGGTCGAACAAACGGCCCAGGCCATCGAACTCCCCGAGTTGCGGGGAAGTCCCGGTGAACGAGTGGCCCTGGTCTTCGGGAACGAGCTGAACGGGGTGTCCGAGGAGGTGGTGCGCGCCTGTGACGGCTGCGTCATCGTGCCGCAGCACGGCAGCAAGCACTCGCTGAACGTATCGGTCTGCGCCGGCGTGGTCCTTTGGCATTGTACCCGGTGGTGAGCATCGGATGCAACTTTTCGCGCGGTTCACGTAGAAAGGTCCGGCATGGTTGAACACCGCCTTGGTGAAAGATGCGGCGTGGTACGGACCTCCGTATGTACAACAAGGGTATTTTCGTTCTTCCCGGCCGTGCCTGTATGATGCGAAGCCTACTCCGCGACCTCCTCCTTATCTGCGCGTTCTCGGTCCTGGCGACCGACCAGGTGGCTGCCCAGTACTTCCGCCAGTCCAACTATTGGAAGACCCATCGGCGTGAGATCAGCTTCGGATTCGGCATGTCCAACTTCCTGGGTGAACTGGGAGGGCGGAACCAGATCGGATCCCCCTTCGTGTGGGACCTGGAACTGAGCCAGACGCGGCCTGCCATGCACGTGGATTACAGGTATTACCTGACGCGCAAGATGGCCATCCGCGGACGCGCCACGTATGGCGTCCTGGCCGGCAACGATAACCTCACGACCGAGGAGTTCCGTCAGAACAGGAACCTGAGCTTCCGGTCCGATGTCTACGAGGTCTACCTGGCGTATGAATTCCACCTGTTCAGCGAGGAGCTGGGCCATGTCTACGATCTGCGGGGTGTGCAAGGCACCAAGGGTTCACGCGTGGGCTTCTACACCTTCATCGGGTTCGGAGGCTTCTATTTCGACCCCAGGGCACAGTTCGAGAACACCTGGGTGCGATTGAAACCGCTGAGCACCGAAGGCCAGGGACTTCCGGGTGGTCCGGAGGAGTACGACAACTATTCGCTGTGCGTTCCAATGGGTGTCGGGTTGCGGAAAGCCCTCAACAAGACCTTGAGCGTCGGGCTGGAACTTCAGTACACCAAGACCTTCACGGATTACGTCGACGATGTGAGCACGGAATATTTCGACCCGGAGATCCTTCAGGCGGCACGAGGTGATATGGCCGCCTATCTATCGGACCCCAGTCTTCGCGTAGGTCGGTTGTATCAGTTCGGATTGGATCCGACCGCACCCGGGCAACAACGCGGGGATCCGGAGGACCTCGACGCCTACCTGTTCCTGAAGTTCCAGGTGCACTACAAGCTGATCAAGTACAAGAGCGGCAGCAAGAAGTACCGCACCCGGATCAGTCGGCAGAAGATCGTATTCTGACCGGTGCAAGGGGAGGTCGGGCTTCCCGATCCAACTTCCGGGGACCCGGACGGGCAACCCCGGTCGAGCATGGGTGTCTTTTCATCGATCGGCTGCGACCAAGCTTGTTTCGCAGGAGCGTCTATATTTGACCGGTCCCGAGTCAATGACACCTCGCTACGCGCGTCTCCTTCCTTCCATCCTGCTGGTGGCCATGCTGTTGGCCGGTTCTGTAGCACATGCGCAGTACTTCCGGCAGTCCAGTTATTGGAAGACCCAGCGTCAGGAATTGAGCCTGGGCTTCGGCATTTCCAACTTCCTCGGCGAGCTGGGAGGCAGGAACCAGATCGGCTCGCCCTTCCTCTGGGACCTGGAACTGAGCCAGACGCGACCGGCCGCCCACTTCGACTACCGGTACTACGTGGCCCAGCGTTTGGCCCTGCGGGCACGCGCCACCTACGGGGTGATGGCTGGCAATGACAACCTGACCACCGAGCCCTTCCGGCAGAACCGGAACCTGAGCTTCAAGTCGGACATCTATGAAGGGTCGTTGGTCATCGAGGTGCATCCCTATAAGGAAGAACTGGGGCATTACCATAGCCTGCGCGGCGTTCAAGGCGAGAAGTCCTCTCGCATCGGTCTGTACGCCTTTGCCGGGATCGCGGCCTTCTACTTCGACCCGAAGGCGCAGTTCGAGAACCAGTACGTTCGCCTCAAGCCCCTTGGGACCGAAGGTCAGGGCCTCCCCGGCGGACCGGCCGAGTATTCGAATATCGCTCTTGGGATCCCGGTGGGTGTGGGCGTCCGGAAGGCCCTCTCCAAGAATATGAGCCTTGGATTGGAGATCCAGTACACGAAGACCTTCACGGACTACATCGATGATGTGAGCACGGAGTACTACGACAATGACCTGATCCGTGCGGCGAACGGGGATCAGGCCGCCTTTCTCGCGGATCCGAGCCTCGACCTGCCCGGGCTCTTCGGCGACCCTACTGCAGCTGGCCAGCAGCGTGGGGATTCGAGTGATCTGGACGCCTACCTCTTCATGAAGTTCCAGATCCACTACAAGCTCACGAAGTACAAGAGCAGCGGCAAGAAGTACCGCACCCGGATCCGCCGGCAGAAGATCGTGTTCTAGGTCTGGTTCGTTCCTGCCTTGGTGCTGGGCTGGGGCCCATTCGTATCGCCATTGCTGATCTTGCCTGCACTGATGGCCGCACCCGCAAGGCTGTTGTGGCCCGCTTGCAAAAGCTGGGCGACGTGAGCTACGATCCCGACGAGACGGGAGAGAAGTACTAAGCGGGCCATGAGTCACAGACTCGCGGCAGCAGGGGGGATCGGGTGTGGTGAGCGCGCTCTGCGCGTAGCCTGCGGCTACGTGCAACCACGCAGGCTCAACGCAGCCTTTGGCTGAAAGTCAGAGTGAGCTGTCTGAGGCAGCCACAGGCTGCAAGGATCTGATCGTGTCGAGCGTAGCCGCAGGCTACGCTCAGAATCCACCGCGCTCGCGCACGCTACGCGCAGTTGGGGCGTTATAGGCTACGATCCTGACAAGACCGGTGAGAAGTATTGGTGATCGCGGCTCCGAGGCCGCAGGGTCGCCTACGGCAGACCACTGCGGAGGTCTTGTCAAGGGACCGCG
>JAKQEI010000137.1 GCA_029573495.1 Bacteroidota bacterium
AACCTTCCACGAGTTGGACAAGACCAGACCGGTGCTCATCTATTGTGCCTCCGGTCGACGTAGTGCCGCCGCTCGTGACTTCCTTCTGGATCAAGGCTTCAAGGATGTGGTGGACCTCCAAGGAGGCATCAATGCTTGGGCCGCAGCGCGCAAGCCGCTCGAGAACTGATAGTCGTTCGGTCGAAGGTCCTGGGATCCCTATCCTGGAGGAATATCGTCATATTGCGATAGAACGTAATATCGTAATATTGCGATGAATAAAAGATCCTCCATGGGCGTCACCAAGACCGACCTGTTCAACGCGCAGCAGAACCAGCTGGCCACCTGGGCCAAGGTGCTGGGCCATCCGGCGCGCATCGCCATTCTCCAATATCTGTTGAAACAGAACGCCTGCGTGTGCGGCAGCCTCGTGGAGGAGCTGGGCCTCGCACAGGCCACCATCAGCCAGCACTTGCGCGAACTGAAGGACGCGGGCCTGATCACCGGCACCGTGGAAGGCACCAGCGTGTGCTACTGCATCGAACCGAAAGCCTGGGCCAGGGCACAGGCCGCCTTCGCCAAGCTCTTCGCCGCCTACAAACCCATCGATACCTGCTGCTAGAAAAAGGATCGGGCGGATCGTGATCCGCCCCAACGACGCGTACGGGCGCGTCATGACGCGCCCCAACCCCCCAACCAATGAGCAACGCCCAAGAGACCAAGGACCTCGTCCGCGCCAAGTACGCGGCGATCGCCAAACAGGACAAGACCACCAACGCCAGCAGCTGCTGCGGCGCTGGTGGCTGCAGCACCGAAGTGGCCACCATCATGAGCGACGACTATACGAAGCTCGAAGGCTACAACCCCGATGCCGACCTCTCCCTCGGCTGTGGCCTGCCCACCGAGTTCGCGCAGATCACCCCCGGCGACACCGTGCTCGACCTGGGCAGCGGCGCCGGCAACGATTGCTTCGTCGCCCGCGCCGCCACCGGTCCCGACGGACGCGTGATCGGTGTGGACTTCACCCCCGAGATGATCGCCAAGGCCAGGGACAACGCCCGCAAGCTGGACTACCAGAACGTGGAGTTCCGTCAGGGCGACATCGAGGCACTGCCCCTTTCCGCCTGCATGGTGGACGTGGTGGTGAGCAACTGCGTGCTGAACCTGGTGCCCGACAAGCGCAAGGCCTTCAGCGAGGTGCTGCGCGTGTTGAAGCCCGGCGGGCACTTCAGCATCAGCGATGTGGTGCTGGTGGGCGAACTGCCCCCTGCGATCCAAGGCGCGGCGGAGATGTACGCGGGCTGCGTGAGCGGAGCGCTGCAGGAAAGCGAATACCTCGGCATCATCCGAGAGCTGGGCTTTGAGGACATCATCGTACAGAAACGCAAGCCCATCGTGGTACCGGACGATATCCTGAGCAACTACCTGAACGCCGAGGAGCTCGCCGCCTTCAAGGCAAGCGGCACGGGCATCTTCAGCATCACCGTGTTCGCCCGCAAGAGCAGCGTGGACTGCTGCGCGCCGAAAGCGGATAAGCAAGCGCTCAAGGATCTTACCCCCGCCGATCCCGAAGGTGTGCACGCCCTGCCCGGTTGCGACCTCGGCTCAGGCTGCTGCTGAACCCGACATCCCGATCGTCATGCTGTTCCCCACGCTCCTCCTATCCCTGCTCACGCCTGACACACCCATGGACCGCACCCTGCACCCCGACCTGCAACGCTACGTGAACGAACGCGTGGTACCCGCCATCGCCGCCATCCCAGCCGAGCGCAAGGAAAGCCTCGACCTCATCGCTGCCTTCGTGAAGGAGCGCAAGGCGGCCGGCACCACGGCCGACCTCACCTTCATCTGCACGCACAACAGCCGGCGCAGCCACCTGAGCCAACTGTGGGCCGCGACCGCCGCATGGACCTTCTCCCAGGACCATGTGCGCACGTCCAGCGGCGGCACGGAGGCCACGGCCTTCAACCCGCGTGCGGTGGCGGCGGTGGAGCGCGCAGGATTCCAGGTGGTGAAGCCCGAAGGGAAGAACCCGGTGTACGAGGTGTCGTTCGCGAAGGACCATGCCGCGGAACGCTGCTGGAGCAAGGTGTACAACGACCCCGCCAATCCGCAGAAGGACTTCTGCGCGGTGATGACCTGCTCGGAGGCGGACAAGAACTGCCCCATCGTGTTCGGCGCCCTCGACCGCATCAGCCTGCCCTACAACGACCCCAAGGAGGCCGTTGGCACGCCCGAGGAGGCCGCGCGCTTCGACGAGCGCTGCCTGCAGATCGCGGCGGAGATGTGGTATGTGATGCGGGAGGCCGCGAAGTGAAATGCATGGAACCGCAGAGGCGCGGAGAACGCAGAGAATACCGGGAAAATCATGATGTTCCACCAGACCACATTGCCTCCCGCCTCGGCGGTCTCTGCGTCCTCTGCGGTCAAGAATGGAAGCCATGAGCGGTAATACTCCCACCATCGGCTTCTTCGAGAAGTACCTCACCGCCTGGGTGTTGCTGTGCATCGGTGCCGGCATCGCGCTGGGAGAATTGGCCGGCAGCGGCATGCAGGTCATCGCCGACCTGGAGCTGAACACGGTGAACATCCCTGTGGCCCTCCTCATCTGGCTGATGATCTACCCCATGATGGTGCAGGTGGACTTCGACAGCGTGCGACGCATTGGCCCGCAACTGAAGGGGCTCGGCCTCACCGTGGTGGTCAACTGGCTCATCAAGCCCTTCACCATGGCCTTCTTCGCGTGGGTCTTCTTCACCAAGCTCTACGCGGCCTGGATCACGCCCGAGCTGGCGCAGGAGTACATCGCCGGGGCCATCCTGCTCGGCGCGGCGCCCTGCACCGCCATGGTCTTCGTGTGGAGCTACCTCAGCGGCGGCGACCCCAACTACACGCTGGTGCAGGTGAGCGTGAACGACCTCATCCTGCTGGTGCTCTTCATCCCCATCGTGCAACTGCTGCTGGGCATCACGGGCATCACCATCCCGTGGGAGGTGCTCAGCACCTCGGTCATCGTCTTCGTGGTGATCCCGCTCGTGGCCGGCTACCTCACGCACCGCTGGCTGATGCGCGCCAAGGGCGAAGTGTGGTTCAAGACCCGCTTCCTGCCCGCGCTGAAGTCGCTCTCCATCGCCGCTTTGCTGCTCACGCTGGTGTTGCTCTTCGCCTTCCAAGGGCAGAAGATCCTCGCCAACCCCTTCGACATCCTGCTCATCGCCATCCCCCTCACGCTGCAGGCCTACTTCATCTTCTTTCTCAGCTGGAAGGGAGGTCGCTGGCTTGGCCTCAACTACCGCACCTGCGCACCCGCCAGCATGATCGGCGCCAGCAACTTCTTCGAGCTCGCCGTGGCCGTGGCCATCGCGCTATTCGGGTTGAACAGCGGGGCAGCGCTCGCCACCGTGGTAGGTGTGCTGATCGAAGTGCCGATCATGCTGCACCTTGTACGCATCGCCAAGCGGTGGAAGTACGAGGCCATATAAGGACATCATCAAGCCATGGACGCCCGCCCTCCCGCCCTCCTCGCCCTATTTACCGAAGGCCGCACCCGCTTTACCAAGCTACTGGACCAACTCACCGCAGCGGACCTCACGAAGAAGCTCGCCCCCGCGCCCAACAGCGCTGGCTTCCTCATCCGCCACATCGGTGATGTAGAGCTGCTCTTCGCGAAGAACGTGTTCAAGCTGGAAGGCGTGCAGGTGCATGCGAGCACCGTGGCCAAAGGGCACGATACCGGTGAGTGGACCGACCTGGCAGCGTTGAAGGCATACGTGCAGGAAAGTGCCGACACGCTGCGCCGCACCATCGAGGCAACGCCAGATGCCGACTGGGACACGGTGATCGAGACGAAGGAGTTCGGGCGGAAGACCAAGGCCGAAGCGCTGGGCCGGATCGTGACGCACACAACCTACCATGCAGGACAGCTCGCACTGGTGCTGAAGTACGGCGGCTGATCCGACCGGACCATGTCAACGCCCACCCTCGGTCTTCGCGCGAACTGGAAGCAGTTCACCCTGCTCGTGATCGTCAACGCCTTCGTGGGCGGCATGGTGGGGATCGAACGCACGGTGCTGCCCGTGCTCGCCGAGCTGGAGTTCGGCATCGCCTCGCACGCCGCAGCGCTCAGCTTCATCATGGCCTTCGGCGTCAGCAAGGCGCTGGCCAACTACTTCACCGGCCGGCTGGCGGGGCGCTACGGCCGCAAGGCCCTGCTCATCACGGGCTGGGTGCTCGCGCTGCCCGTGCCCTTCCTGTTGATCTACGCCGATGCGTGGGCGTGGGTGGTGGCGGCCAACATCCTGCTGGGCATCCACCAAGGCTTCGCGTGGAGCAGCACGGTGGTGATGAAGATGGACCTCGTGGGCGAAAAGGACCGTGGGCTCGCCATGGGGTTGAACGAGTTCGCCGGGTACATCGCGGTCGGCTTGATGGCCTTCCTCACGGGCTACCTCGCCGCGCATTACGGTCCGCGCCCTGTTCCTTTCCAGCTGGGCATCGCCATCGCCGTGACCGGTCTATTGCTCACGTTGCTTTGGGTGAAGGATACCGTACACCATGTTGCAATGGAAGGCGTAACGAGCGCCATAACGAAATTGAAGCACTTGTTCGTCGAGACCAGTCTGACCCACCGCACCTTGGGCAGCATCACACAGGCCGGCCTGGTGAACAACCTGAACGACGGCATGCTATGGGGCCTTCTGCCCGTGCTGCTGCTGAACGAGGGGCTCGGTCCCGAACGCATCGGCTTCATCGCCGCCGTGTACCCCGCCGTATGGGGCATCGGACAGCTCTTCACCGGCAAGCTCGCCGACCATGTGAACCGCCGCTCCCTGCTCATCATCGGCATGGTGCTTCAAGGGCTGGCGATCCTGAGTCTCCCATTCGTCCGACAAGAGGGCGCGTACATCGCGTTGAGTGCAGCGCTGGGCCTTGGAACCGCATTGGTCTATCCGACTTTCCTCGCGGTGCTGGCCGCACACACCCATCCGCAGCAGCGCAGTGAGGCCGTGGGCGTGTTCCGCCTGTGGCGCGACCTGGGCTACGCCATCGGTGCGCTGCTCACCGGGCTCATTGCCGACCGCTTCGGCATCACGGCATCCATCCTCGCCATCGGCGTGGTCACGGTGCTTAGCGGTATCGTGGTGTGGCTGCGCATGCCCAGCGAGCGCAAGTGCCTGGAGCCCGCCGACCTGAAGCCCCTGCTGAACAAACCCGGCGTGCGCGTGGTGGACGTGCGCAGCCCCGAAGAGTATGCCAGCGGCCACCTGCCCCAGGCCATCAACATCCCCCTGCCCGAACTGCTGGAGCGCGCGCGCAGCTGGTCGCCCCGGGAGCGCATCATCACCGTGTGCGCCAAGGGCGGCGGGCGCAGTGCACAGGCCGCGCAGGTGCTGCGGGACATGGGCTTCGGGCGCACGTGGTGGTTGTGCGGGGGGGCGGTGGGGTGGCGGTGAGGGAAGGGTAAGTGACCTTCCACCCGACAACTTGAACGGGAGCCTTCGTGGTGATCCGAGGATCGGCTCACTCCTTCGCGAAGCGCGCTACTGCCCGACCGTGCTCAGTGATCACCGTAACGATGTAGAACCCGGCCATGAACGGGCTCACATCGAGCGAACGTGCGTCACCGACCCATGGACCTTGCAGCACCACGCGACCGTGTGCATCGTGGATGGACCATTGACCTTTGCCGCTCGCATGCAATTGGACGCGGAGGTCATCGCCGACAGGGTTCGGAGCGATCACGAGCGATGATGCCTGGTACGTTGGAACGCGCGTGCTGAGCTCGGCTACCACGGTAGCCGTGTTCGTGCGGATCGGCGGATTCACATCAAAGTAGATATCGGCCTTGTTGGCCAGCACAGTGCCGGGCACGATCCAAGCGCGCGGCGCGATGGTGAAGGAGAAGCCCCCTTGGCTGCCCATCAGGTCGCTGGTGCTATCGGGCAGCATGATATCCGGGAAGTCGATGATGAGGATGGAGTCGCTCTCCAAGCGCGCCTCAAAGGCATGGGTTGCGCCAAGGATCCGCAAGCTCGCCACATCAAGCACGTGCGACAGCGTGTCCACCAAGCGCACATGCAGTGCCTCGGCGTTGCCCGTGTTCTGGAAGCGGATGGTGTAGGCCAGCGACGTATCGGCATCGAGAAAGTAGTGCGACCCGCTCAGGCGCGAGCTCGTGCTCACCAACTTATCGTTCGGGTCGTAGGCGCCCACCACCAGGGTACTGAGCGTTGCCACATCGTTCACCGGATCGGCATCGGCGGGCGATGGCGCCAGCGTGAGCGTGGCGTCCACGTTCGTACCGATCAGCAACGGGTCGGGGGGTACCTGCAGAACCACCGCGATGTTCAGCTGCCCGAAGGCAGTGAGCGAAGGCACCGTGAACTGCAGCTGCCCGGGCGTGTTCACCGTGGGCGGCAGGCTGCTGCTCACATAGCTGAGCACCGGGTCATAGTCGAGCGTTACGGTGAAGGGGCCGAAGGAATACGCACCGTTGTTGAGCGCACGCAGGCCGTAACCGAAGGTGAAGCCGGGGCGTGGCGTGCCCGACCACAGCACCGCCTCCATGTCCGGGCCGTAGAGCGGCTGCAGCGCCATGTCCATCGTCACATTGGGCGTGACGGCATTGAGCGTGAAGGGCGCAGGCAGCACGGCCGGACAGAGCGGCGCATGGTCGCCCGCATCGGCGATGGTGGCGGTGTACACACCGTAGGGCAGCGCTTCGCTATAGAACCCCGCGCCATCGGTTAGCTCATAGTGCCCGCCGGGGGCGCATTGCACCACCCGCCAAGGATAGGGCACATCACCGGGGTCCTGGATGCAATCGCCATTGAGATCGACATACACCGTGCCATCCACCTGACCACATGGTGTGGCGCTCGCGGGGATGGTGAATTGCACCAGTGTGCCGCACGAACCCGTTGTCGGCGGAACACCAGTTCCGGTCGGTTCGAAAGGATAAGCCTCCACCGCGTAATCCCCGGGGGCCAAATGGTCGATGCTCACCTGTGTACCGTCAGAGTAGTAGTATTGATATAGGCCCCAAAGCGAGAACATGCTCACGATGCCCACCTGATCGAAGGTGAGCACCGCGCTACCCGTCTCCCCACCCGCGCAACTGGGCGTCACCACCACGCTCTGAAGCACCGGTGTGCTCAGGTCCATCACCTCGATGTTGCTGAACGTGCTCGCGCAGCCGTTGGCATCGGTCACGGTGCAGGTGTATGTTGTGCCCGGACAGAGGCCGCTCAGGAATACGTTGTTCGCGCCCACGCTGCCGCTGCCACCGGGGGTGACACTTGCGCTGTATGGCGGGGCACCACCCCAGGCGAAGCCGAAATAGCTCAGCGCACCGCTGCCGTTGCAGGCTCCATCGCAACTGGTCACACCACCCGTGAAGGTGTTGCCCGGCAGCAAGGTACCGATGGCCTGCACCGTGCCCGTGGCCATGGTTGTACCACCCAGCGCATCTTCGACCGTGACGGTGTAGCTCCCCGCGAACAGTTCCCGCGCAGTACTGGTACCCTGCCCGATCGGCGGAGCGGGGCTCCACGTATACGTGTACGGGCCTTGTCCACCACTGACGATGGCGTAGATCCAGCCCGTGCCGTTGCCGCAGGCATCATTGAATACGTTCAGGTTCACCGTGAGCACGGCGTTGGCCTTCAATGCGCAGAGGAGCAGTAACCAGGTGATGTGTCGCATGGGACGAATTCCACAGCCAAGCTAGGAGACTTGACGAATTGATGGCGGATGGGCGTTGGCAGTTATCAACCGCGTTCCTGCGCACGGGGACGATCAGCGCTGTGCAGGCCGCGACCGATCCCCTGACGGTACCTTGCCGATCGTCAACGCCATGCTGTATCGCCACATCCCCATCATCGGCAGCTTCCTCTTGGCAGTCACGTGCGTGGCCCAGAACGGTATTGGCCCAGTTTACAAGAGGCGATCCGTAGCGTAACTCGAACGACACAGCCCCGCCGAAGCGGGGCTGTGCTCTACAGGGTACACTGGCGTTCAGAACGAATTCAGCGCGGGTCAGCGCACCAGGGTGCGCGCCACATCGCTCCAAGGGCTGCGGCCGTTGGTGCCGATGGCACGCACACGGAACCAATGCTCCTTGGCGCTGGTGAGGCCGCTCACCGTGTGCCGGATGCGGGTGGTCTCGGCCACCTGCTTCCAAGCGCTCTCCTCATCGGGCGATGCCCCGTTCTGCTCCACCACGTAGATGGCGGCACCGCGGGTCGTCCCCCAGTCGAGCCGGGCCTCGCCCACCTGCTCGCTGATGCGGGCACGCAGCTTCAGTGGGGCAGGCAGGTCCTCGGCGGAGCGGCTGTTGGCGCGCTCGAAGAATCCCGCGCTCCGGATCAGCTTCGGATCACCGCCAGCCAGACTGCTGACAGAGTCGCCCACAGCGTCCAGTGTAAGCTTGAGCTCACGCCGACACTGCTCGCGGATGACCCGCGCCGTGCGCCCACCATCGGCCGCATCGGTGATCGCCTGTTGGAGTGCCTCACGCTTCGCGGCGATCTCCGCAAGGGTGGGGGATAGAGTAGGGAACGCCGGGTTGTCCGTCAGGCGCTCCTCAATGAACAGTGAACGTGCCACCAGCTGCACCGCGTTCAGGCGGGCGATGGCTTTGACGAGTTTCGTCATGTTCTTACGCTGTTGTGGTGGCCGCGACCGGAGGCCGGGCACACCGGTTGATGAATGAAAGGGTGATCGGCTGGTGGGCTGCTCCACCTTCGTATGCATCGCATGGCACAGCCCTGCTCGGCGTTCCCTTGGAAGCGGCAAGCACGGCACCACGGGACACCACCGCCGATCAGGGTGGCGAACTCGAACGAACGCGCAGCATGCTGCGGCTCACGGGTGCCGTTAGTGGAACGCCAAGGGTGGCGGGCGCTGGAGCAGCGCACTGGAGCCGACACCGCGTGCCAGTGCCACCGTCAACGGGTGGACGCGGTGAACAGCCTCCAGCGCAGGCCGCAGCAGGCGTTGGAGGTAGGCGAGGAAGAAGGCGAGCTGGAGCCGCCTGTCCTTGGCATACCGGTCATCGAGGGCGAGGTAGGCGAGGAGGTCCCCAACGCAGATCGGATCCTGGCCCAAGGCCATGGGGCCACCACGCGGCGGCTCGGGGAGCTCCGAATACTCGATCACGAAGAGCTCATCGAACGAGGCCTCGCGCAACAGACGGCGTTGTTCCAAGGAGGACGAACCGGTCCGGCGGACGTACCATTCGCTCACCATGCGGTACAACATGGCGCACAAGGCGAACAACCAGGAGATGGGGTTCCACCACATGGCCTTCCGGTCGCGCGACTTTGCCGTGTTGTTGTTGGACCCAGCGGCGATGTCGTTCGTCTTGGTAGCTGCGTCGTGCAACATCGGCGATGCTTTCCAGGATCGCTGCGCCGTGTCCTGCGACAAGGCCGCTTTGTTGCGGATGTTGGTCCATATGCCGTCGGACTCCAGCTGCAGGTCGCTCAGCTTGCCCTTCTTGTCGCGGAACCGCACCGGCATGCCGGACGACTTGGACGCGACCACGCGCAACCACGGCCCTTTGCCGGGCGACCCGGCGATCCGGTCGTGGAACTGTGCGGTGATCTTGCGCGACATGGGACTTCGTCCCAAAGGTCAGCACGGGCAGCGGCCGTTACGCCACAGCCCACACCGCCATTATCAACAGGAGTGGGTGGAGAAAGTCGATGGACGCGATGGGCCACGGAACACGCCCTTGCCCGAGGAGAGCACTACGCTGGTGCTGGCACGACCGCGGGCCGTCCAGGGGTCGTAACGCTCAGATCAGCCGCTTCCTGCCGATCTGCACACAATACGTGTTCACCTTGTTGACCGTTGCCAGGAAGGCATCCTGCGGACTTCGGAAAGCATGATGCGGATCACGTACGGACATGAAGAGGTCATGATAGTCCAGAAAGGCGGAGCAGAATGCTTGATCCGAGAAGATGGCTTCGAGCCGTTCCCATTGCTCCTGGAAGATCAGGTGGATGAGGTAGAGCTCCACGGCCTCGCGCCGCTCGCCGTTCCAGAGCGCTTCGCGGTGAATGAACTCGGGCTGTATCCGATCGGCGGTGTTGAACTCGCCGTTCCATACGAAGACCGCAGCCGCGGATGCAAGAATGAAGGACCGCAGCTCCAGCATGGCCAGCAATTCCTCCATCCGATATTCCTTCTCCGAAACATCAACGACCCACCACAGGCGACGCGCCTGCCTGGCGGCTTCCAATGCGCCGCTCTTGTTCCTGCCCGTCTGCAACGCGGCCAGGCAGATGGGGACCGGGTCTTCAGGCCGATCCTTGTCCGGGGCGACAGGTCCCTCACCAGCAGCTGACCCCGATCGTGCGGGCGCTGGATGCAGCAAACCCCGGATGGTTGCGGTGCTGTGGTCCTTGCGGGAACGAAGGCCGAACGAAGGCTCCACCTTTACGATACGCGCGAAGCAGCGGCGACATACCCGCCCCCCGTCCTTCAAGTAGCCGGCGCCGAGGTTCGGTGTGGACATGAAGGTCAACGGAGCGCCGCATCCGGCGCATGTCTTTGTTCGATCGGCCATGGGATCTTGCGGGATCTTCGTTATCCGTTGATCTAGCCCACTTCGCCCACCAGCCGCTTCGCATCCCCCAAGGTATACGCCCCCTCCACGCGGTTCTGATCGAAGACCATGAAGTAGCGGAAGTCGGCGCCACACTGCTCCTGCCAGATCTTGCCCAAGCGGGCCTTGGCGGCGCTGTCGCTGTTGTCGCGATCGTCGCCCTTGGTCTCCAGCACGATCACCTTGCCGCTCTTGGTCAGCAGGATGAAGTCCGGGTAGTGGTTGTTGCTGTAGCCGTTGATGGAAAAGCCCTTGCCCCGGCCCAGGTTGCGGTGCCAGCACGCGATGTTGGGCAGGCCGCCCAGCTCGCTGATGGCGCGGGCCTCGAAGTTGTTCATCTCGCCTTCGCGCTCGTAGAGGCTGTTGGCGATGCTGGGACCCAGACGACCGGGAACGAGCTTTTCGGGGAAGCGCCATTGCGGCTCGGTGCGAAGCTTGCCCACCTGCAGCATCTCCTTGAAGCGCTGCTCGGCATAGGCATCGGCGAGGCCCTGCACCTTGCGGCGGATACGGCTGGTGTAGGCCAGTGGACGTTGCAGCACATCGTGCAGCT
>JAKQEI010000148.1 GCA_029573495.1 Bacteroidota bacterium
AAAGCAGTGGAAGGAGCGTGCGCACGGTTGCGGTCAGGGGATGATGCAGGAGGTACAGGACGCATTGACATCAAGTTCGATGCCAATGGCTCCATACCTGATGGCCGTGGCCGGGGGTCCTTGCGGACACCGACCACGGCCCGTCGGTTCAGGCCTTCACTGCCGTACGGGGCGCCGCAGCCAGGATCTCCGCGCTGGCGCCTTCGCTGTACTTGGCAAAGTTGTCCACGAACTGCTTGGCGAGCTTCTCCGCCGTTGCATCGTAAGCCCCCTTATCCTTCCATGTGGAGCGCGGATCGAGCACCTCATCAGGCACGTTCGGGCAGGTGGCGGGCACCTGCACCCCGAACACGGGATGATCGGTGTACGACACACCATCGAGTTCGCCGCGCAGGGCTGCGGTGATCATGGCCCGGGTCAGCTTCAGTTTCATCCGTTCGCCGGTGCCGTAGCTACCGCCGCTCCAGCCGGTGTTCACCAACCACACACGCACGTCATGTCGTTTCATCATCTCCCCGAGCATACCCGCGTACTTCGTGGGATGCAGCGGCAGGAAGGCCTTGCCGAAACAGGCGCTGAAGGTGCTCTGGGGTTCGGTCACACCCGCCTCGGTCCCGGCCACCTTCGCGGTGTAGCCGCTGATGAAGTGGTACATGGCCTGGCCCGGCGTCAAGCGGCTGATCGGAGGAAGCACACCATAGGCATCGCAGGTGAGGAAGAAGATGTTCTTGGGGTGTCCACCGATGCTGGGCGTGGCGACACCGGCGATGTGATCGATCGGATAGCTCACACGGGTGTTCTCCGTCTTCGACCCGTCCGTGAAGTCCACCTTGGTCGTGCCCTCCTCAAACACGATGTTCTCCAGGATGGAGCCGAACTTGATCGCTTCCCAGATCTGGGGTTCCTTCTCCTTGCTCAGGTCGATGCACTTCGCGTAGCAACCGCCTTCGAAATTGAAAACGCCCTTGTCGCTCCAGCCGTGCTCGTCGTCGCCGATCAGGGCGCGCTCGGGATCGGCGCTCAACGTGGTCTTTCCGGTGCCGCTCAGGCCGAAGAAGACGGCCGTATCGCCTCCCTTGCCGATGTTGGCGCTGCAGTGCATGCTCAACACCTTGCGCTCCTCGGGCAGCACATAGTTCAATACCGTGAAGATGCCCTTCTTGATCTCGCCCGTGTATCCGGTGCCCCCGATCAGGATCATCTTCTTGCTGAAGTTGATCACGGCGAAATTGTGCTGGCGGGTACCGTCCTTGGCCGGATCCGCATGGAAGCCAGGTGCACAGATGATGTGCCAGTCGGGCTCGAAACCGTCCAGTTCCGCGATCGTTGGGCGCAGGAACATGTTGCCGGCGAACATGGCGCTGGCCGGGTACTCGGCCACCACGCGGATGTTCAGACGGTAGGTGGGATCAGCACAGGCATAGGCATCCTTCACAAAGAGTTCACGGCCCTGGAGGTAGGCGGACATCCGATCGTGGAGTCGGTCGAAGTTCTCCGGGGTGAAAGGGAAGTTCACATCGCCCCACCACACGGTGTTCTCGGTCTTGGCGTCGCGTACGCAGAACTTGTCCTTGGGGCTGCGCCCGGTGAATTCGCCGGTATCGATGGCGAGCGCACCGCTGTCCGCCAGCACACCCTGTCCGTTCATGATAGCCTGCTCCACGAGTTCTGCAGGTTCGAGGTTCCAGTACACGTCACCTGCGATACCCAAGCCGATCTTCCCGAGGTCGGCGTTCTTCGGTTTATGGCCGAATTCGTTCATGTTCCTTTAGGAATTGTGAAATGATCCGCAAAAGTACGGGGAAGGGCCATGGCCGGGCTAACGATCGACAGGCATCCGCCAAGCGGTTATGAACAGTACGGCCCAGCCCGCCAGGAAGCAAAGCCCCCCGAGCGGCGTGATCGGCCCCAGGACTTTCGTAAGTGCATGAGTGCCAAGGATATCCCGTGTCGCGAGCAGGTAGATGGAGCCCGAGAAGAGCACGATTCCGGCAAGAAAGAACCTGCGGATCAAGGCGATAGGTCCGGCGGCCAACCGTCCACCAAGTACGGCGAGCAGGATCAGGCCAAGTCCGTGGTAGAACTGGTACTCCACCCCGGTGTGCCATTGAGCCACCGCCGCTGGTCCCACTTGCGACCTCAGACCATGCGCCCCGAAGGCGCCCAGAGCCACCGCGATGAACAAGGCCAGGGAGCCGGCCGTGAGCGATCGTTTGTCCATGGCGCGAAGGTCGGACACGACGAACGAATAGCACGAAAGGAGAAGACCCCGGTGCAGGCACCGGGGTCTTCCTGGATCCGATCCGAAGGGTCACTTCAGCTTGTTCATCTCAGCCTCGAAGGTCTCCTTGAACTTCTCGTAGTCATAATCGATCCGGAGACGCTCATCGTTGCTCAAGCGCTCGTTGTAAGCGGCCAGCAGATCCTGGGCGCTCAGCTCGATGGCCACGTAGGTCTTGTAGTTGCCGGTGGCGTTCACCTTCATCACCTTCTCGCAGATGGTCTTGGTGCCGGTGAGCTGCTGGTCGATCACCTCGCGGGTGAGGCCCTCGAAACGTTCGGCCACCTCTTCGCGGTTGTTCATCTCGCGGCTGTTCACGTAGTTGTCGATCACGCCCTTCAACTGGGTGTTGATCGAACTCGCCAGGTCCGCACGGGCGTTGGCCAGGGCCTTCTTCTTGGACGTGGCCTGGTCCATGCTCTCACCCAGATTGTTCGCGCGGAACACCTTGTCGTTGGTGAAGAACTCGGGGCCGGAGCAGAGCACGGCGACCTCGGTCTCCCCGGTCGGGTTCGGGGTCTCAACGACCTGTTTCTTCTTTTTGCAGGCGGTGATGCCACCGGCAAGCACCAGGGCGGTCATCAGTACCGGCAGGGTGCGGTTCGATCTCGTGGTCTTCATGGTCTTGTTTCTTTCGACCGGCCTTGCCGGTGGTGGTTTCAGTTGTCGTTGGGTTTTCCAGATCCGTGCCAAACTTCGGAATTGCCCGTCATTCCTCAATTGAAGGCGTTCATTATCCCGGGCACGAGTTCCTTCCGGATGTCGGGGATGGCTTTCTTGAAGCTCTCGAGTCCGGCCTTCTCGTAGGTGAGCTGGACCCCTTTGATCCCCTGCTTGCCGCCTTGGAAGACGATATCCTGCGACTTGCGGTCGCGGAATGTGTAGCTCACGTCCACGAAAGCGGTGTAGAAGCCCTGCGACTCGCCTCCCTGGCGGGTATGGGCGTTCAACTCCAGGAGCAGGTCGGCATCGCTCTCGCGTTCCACGAACCGGAAGCCGTTCGTAGTGAGTTCCTCGCGCACGACGAGCCCCACTCCCGAATCAGTCACAGGCTGGCCCAGGTTGGTCTCCTTGGAACGCATCAGCACCCGCGGCATGCGTAGGTCGATGGGTACGTGCACTTCGGGTGCGGTAAGCCCGTTCACCAGCGCGCTGACCAGGGTGCGGTCCATCTCACGGCTCACGAGCTCGTCGAGGTGCAGTTTCACCAGCAACTCGAGTTGCTTCGCGGTGGGGTCCACGCGTTGCACGGTGGAACGGGCACGCCCTTCCGCATCGGTGTTCTTCAGCTCGGTGACCTTGCCGCCCGTACCCGGGTAGGTGATGAAGAGCGGAAGTTGAACCAGGTCGCGAAGGCCGCCACCGTTGGTGTACCCGGCATTGATGAGCAGTTCGCGCTTGAAGCCGTTGCCATAGTCCAGTTCGCAACG
>JAKQEI010000284.1 GCA_029573495.1 Bacteroidota bacterium
GTCGTTCAGGGCCACCGCACCCAGGAAGCGCCCGGTCATGGCTCCACCCCAATAAAGGCTCAGGTAATACTTCGCGGCATCCTCACCCAGGCCCATCACGCTGTTGAGCGCGAGGAATCCGATGATCAAGCTGCCAATGGCGACCTCTGCACCCACGTAACAGAAGATGGCCAGCATGCCCCACCGCAACTGCGGATGGCGCAGCGCGTTGCTCCGTTCCGTCCGTTCCGTCCGAGGCGGTTCTGGAAGGCGCGTGGCACCGACCACCATGGCGATCGAGGCAAGGACCACCGCAAGACCAACGTATGGAAGCCGCACCGCGGTCACCGCATCCGCATTCGCGAAGATCAACCAGCCACCGATCAAGGGAGCCAGTGTGGTACCGAGTGAGTTGAAGGCCTGGGCCAGGTTCAGGCGGCTGCTGGCACCTTCCGGAGGGCCCACGATGGCAACGAAGGGATTCGCCGCGATCTGCAGCACGGTGAACCCGAGACCAAGGATGAAGAGGGCTATGAGATGGGCCGTATAGCTTTGCAGGGCCGTGGCCGGGGCGAAGAGGGCACAGCCCACGGCCGATATCGCCAGGCCGAGCATCAAGCCACGCTTATAGCCGATCCGCTCGATGGGGTCGCCTGTCGCTCGCGAGATGAGGTAGTAGAGGAGGGAGCCGATGAAGTAGGCACCGAAGAAGCAGAACTGCACCAGGAGGCTCTCCGCATGGCTCAGGGTGAAGAGCTTCTTCCAATGTGGTACGAGCACATCGTTCAGCACGGTGATGAAGCCCCACAGGAAGAAGAGCGAGGTGAGCACCGCCATCGCATGTCTGGATCCGGTCGCTCGGGATCCGGAGGAGGGTGTTGCCGCAGCCTGCATGTCGGACAAAGATGGTCGTTAGCTTGCGCACCATGCCACATCCCGATCGCAGGCGGTTCATCAAGCTCGGACTCGCCGGAAGCGCAGCCTTGGCGGCCGGTTGCGCGAACACCACCACCGAGGCAGCACCCGGATCGGAAAGCCCGCATGCGAAAGGTCCTCTGGTGCTCAGCACCTGGAAACACGGCATGGCCGCCAACGCCAAGGCGTGGGAGGTCCTTGGAAGCGGTGGCGATGTGCTCGATGCCGTGGAAAAGGGCGTGGCTGTGGTGGAGAGTGACCTCAGCAATCGCAGCGTCGGCCTGGGTGGCATGCCGGATCGCGATGGCCATGTGACCTTGGACGCCTGCATCCAGGACCATGATGGGCGGGCCGGTGCCGTAGCCTTCGTGCAGCGGTTCGAACACCCCATCAGCATCGCGCGGGCCGTCATGGAGCGGACACCCCACGTCCTCCTCGTCGGCGACGGTGCCGAGCGCTGGGCCTTGGAGAACGGCTTCGCACCGCGCGATGTGGAGATCCCCGAAGTGCGTGCCGCCTGGCTCGAATGGTTGAGGACGGCCGAATACAACCCCGTGGTGAACATCGAGAACCACGATACCATCGGCATGGTGGCGATGGATGCCAGTGGTCGTCTGGCCGGATCCTGTACCACCAGTGGGATGGCCTTCAAGATCCACGGCCGGGTGGGGGACAGCCCCATCATCGGCGCCGGCCTGTTCGTCGATGGGGCAGCCGGTGCCGCCTGCGCCACCGGGGTCGGGGAACTCGTCATCCGCACAGCGGGCAGCCATACCGTAGTGGAGCTGATGCGCCAGGGCATGGACCCGACGGAAGCCAGCAGGGAGGCTGTTCAACGGATCATTCGCCAGAACAAGGACATGGACGGCAAGCAGGTGGGATTCCTCGCCATTCGGGCCGATGGCGTCTTCGGGGGTTGGAGCGTGTACGATGGATTCGACTTCGCCGTGCGCACGAATAATCGGGAAGAACTGGTCCCGACCGGCTACGATCGGACCTGGGAGGGCTGATCAACACCGCGCCATAGGGATCCAAGACTTCTGTGCGGGAGAGAGCGTGGATCTTGCGCTGGCCCGCGTGTTTCGTACCTTTGGTTGATGCGGATCACGCGAACCCCATTGGCTTTCCTCATCGGTGTGCTTTTGTCGGCTGCGCCGGCGATGGCGGGCAATGGCCCTGAAGTGGATGGCAGCTCTTCCGTGAAGGTGGACTGCGAGCGCAATTCAGGAGTGATCAACGTGAGCATCAAGCACCATCGTCGCATCGGCAAGGTGCACCTGGTCTTCCGCGATGCCAAAGGCAAGACCGTTTACGTGGAAGAGGGCAAGGCCATGACCGAGGAACTCGTGCGCCGCTTTGACAAGGGCATGTTCCCGAAAGGAGCCGCGACCCTCAGCGTGCAGGCCCGCGACCTCAACGTCACCCAGACCTTTACGGTCCAATAGGCACTCCTTACCAACCCGATGCCACGAGGTCAAGGACCCCCGGTGCATCGGCCATGCTGCGGCTCGTTGCGGCGCCCGCTTTGGCCCGCTGCTTCGTCTTTGCCACCTTGCCCACCGACTCGACCGCGACGGCGCCGCTGGCGTTGGTGGTGCTCATGTTGCGCGTCAACTCATCCGCAGTGACCACATGGGAAAGGGAACTGGCGTCGTAGAGGTAGCTATCGGCGCCGTCCGGGGCCGCCATTGGGGGCATCTTCTCCGACTCTTCGGCCATGTCCAATGCGGCCGCTTCTCGTACCGTTCCGACTTCTTTCCGGGGGAAGTGATCCGCCTCCGAAGCCTGTTCATTGGTCGCAGCAGCAGCGGCCGAGTGGGTCATCGTCTTGACCTCAGCCCGGGCGTCACGGGTGGTGGCTGACAGATCCTCGATGGGCTCCTGAGCGCTCACTTCCGGGCTGCCCGAGGAAGGCAGCGCCTCCCTCACGTCCTTCGCCTCCTTCACCTCATCCACCTCATTCCGCTCGTTCGCATCCTTCACGCGCACCTCGGCCAGCGCCGGATCCTTGCCCGCGCCCTCGAACTGGCGCACCACCACCACGCCCGCCACGATCAGCAGGGCCAGCGAGCCGAAGGCCAGGGCCGGACGCCAGGCGGCAGCCGCTTCTTTCGGAGCCAGGCAGAGCGAGACGCTGTTCAACCAGATGCGCCAGGCGGGCTGTTGCTGCGCGCGGAATGCGGCCATGACGTTCTCGCGCACCCGTTCCTCGGGCTCGATGCCGCCGCGCTGCCACTCATCGGGGCGTACATAGTGCAAGAGGGCACGCATCCGCTCGTACTCCCCGCGACCGTTCACGTGCCGCAGGACGAAAGCGCGTTCATCGGGCAACAGCTCGTCGAAGCCCCGCTCCGAGAGCAGGCTCTCGATGTCCTCAGGGTCGTATCGTTCGTGCCGTTCCATGGGCTGCTAAGGCATTGGGGTCGAACTCTTTCATGCGCTCGGCCAGTTTCTTCAGGGTGTAGAAGATGCGGCTCTTCACCGTGCCCTCGCTGCACCCGAAGGCCGCGGCGATCTCCTTGATGGGCATATCCTCGTGGAAACGCATCACGAAGGTGGCCTTGTGATCCGGCTCCAACTTGTCCAGTTCCTCGTCTAGGCGGTCGCGGAAATGCGCCCGGTCCACACCGATGCCGCCCACCGCCTCTTCGCGGTCCACGCCGTTGCGCAGGTGGACCGCTGCCTCCCGCACCACCGTTTCATGCCGGTAGGCGTTCTTGCACATGTTGTTCGCCACGCTGAAAAGCCAGGTCTGGAAGGGCCTTCCTGGATCGTAGCTCTGCGGTCGTGTCGCCAGTTTGGTGAAGAGGTCCTGCAGGAAGTCCTGCGCCATTTCCCGATCGCTCCACAACATCCGGTGGAAATAGCTCAGCAGCCGCCGGTGGTAGCGGTCATAGATCGCTGCGAAGGCCTTTTCATCGCCCTTCACCACGAGCTCCATCAAGCGCTCATCGCTCAACTTGCCGTATTCGGTGCCGAAGAGCCGCATGATCAGTGGGGGAGGACACCGCTCCGCAGCAGGGCGTTGGTGGCACCCAGCTGGTTCGCCATGGTGCGCAGTTCATGTTCCAGCCGTGCCGCGCGCGGTTCGTCGCCGATGGCCCGGTAATGTGTCAGCAGCACCGAACCGGGCACCAGATAGTTCCGCGAGAGCGGGCCGGCGTTCAACGGCTTCTTCAATCGGTCCCAGCGGCCCTCGAGCAGGGGCAGGTTGTCCACGGGGGCATCGCTCAAACGCATCGCCAGCCCCGTCACATAGAGGCGGTCCTGCAGCGGCGCCATGGCCTGTGCACCCAGGGCCAGCGAGAGGTAGACCGGTCTTGCCGTGGCGGCCGCCAGCGATCCGATGAAGCTGCTTTCACCAGCCACGGAGCCCCGCGCCTTCGCCTGTCGCCATACGATCGCGCGGTAGCCAGGATCCGCCAGCAGGCGCACATCCACCACCAGCAGGTCCTTGCTGCGGCCGTTGGCGTATTGCTCCACCCACAGGGGATAAGCGTCCATTTCTCCGGCAGCGAAGAGGATCGCGCCGGGCTCCACCGAAGCCAGGATGTCATTCGCCACCTGGTATAGCGGTGGCGCGATCCGGCCGCGCGCCTTCATGTCCTTGGCCCGCACGGTCAGTTCCACGGCATCCCCGGTGCGCGCCGCGTTCACCAGTAACGGGGCGATCAACTCTTCCCGCGCCGCACCTTTATCGGTGGCCTGATCCAGCTCCGCGAAGGCCGAAGGAGCCGGGAACTGGGTGTAGTAGTTCGCCATGTGCGCCTCGAAACTGTTCGGCGCCGTGCTGTTCAGTTCCATGGCCAGCTCCACCAGTCGCCGTTGATCCACGGCGGGTATGTCCCCGGCGTTCCGAGCCAGGCTGGCATTACGATCCCACCGCAACTGGTCCAGCTGCTGTTGCGCGCCCAATGAGGCCGGTCGTTCCAAGTCCTTCCGGCTCAGCTCCGCTTCCTTCCTAGCATCATCCACCGGCACGCTCCACCCGCCTTGGTAGGGCTCTGCGATCGCCGGGGCCAGTTGCTGATCATCCGAAGCCTTCTCGGTGCTCGCCTGCGCCCATCCCAGCACGGGGAAGAGCAGGAGCACGAAGCAGGTGATGCGCGTGTGGGGCATGAACGTGGTCACTATACGGTGCCGTACACGGTCAACCCCGAAAGGTTCAACGGCAGGGCTACCTTTGCAAAGGTCACCATGTTGAGCGAGGAAGCGAAGGACAAATTGCGGCAGACCCTGGAGAAGATCCAGGCCTGGCCCTCGGTGTACATGTTCAAGTTCATCCTAGAGCCGGACCAGGAACGGGTGGACCGCCTAGTGGCGCTCTTTCCGACCGAGAGCGAGATCCTGCGCAAGTACAGTGCCGGGGGCAAATACGTCAGCCTCACCGTTACAGAGGTCATGCTCAACCCGGAGGAGGTGGTGGCCCGCTACGACAAGGCCTCGGAGGTCCCCGGCGTCATCACCCTATGAGCGAGCAGGACCTGCTGAACGTACGCACGGCGCTGATCGTGACCTTGAGCGCCCTGGTGCTCTTGATCCTCTGGCGGCGTCTGCGGCAGCACATCCTTGCCAAGGACATGCCGGCACCCGCGTATGCCGAGCTGATCACCCTGGAGCTCGCATACCACCCGGCCCGGCTGCGCGTTGAGGTGAAAGTGCCCGGACCACAGCTCATCCGAACCCGCCTGCTCGATCAGCGGCATGCCGCCTTCCACAGCTGGGAGGAGGTAAGCCTGGCGGCCGGCGAGCACATCCTGGAGCGCGCCTTGCCCAACCTGCCGGACGGGGTCTATTTCCTGGAAATGGCGACCGCCACACAACGCACCGTGCGCCAGTTCCGTCTTCAGCAGGCATGATGCACCGCACGCTCTCCACGGCCCTGTTCATCAGCGCGCTCAGCCTGCAGGTCGCGGCACAACGCCTGCCGGATGTCTCCTCCACCATCAAGGGCAACCTCATCCTGCCGGTACCCCTGGGCAATCCGCTCTTCGAGGCGGTCACCGAAAGCGTGGGGCAGGTGGATGGTTTGATCCAATTCCCGGTCTACAAAGGGCTGGGCGTGGGGGTGGGCGGGAAGATGACCTGGTTCCAGGTGAACGAGCGGGCCCTGGCACCCATCGTTACCACGGGCGAGATACGCAGGTTGGCGCTGTACGGCAAACTGTCCTACGAGCGGTACACCGGCGATCGGACCTTCTACGAATTGAACGCTCGCGCGGGCTCCAGCACGTACTGGTTCGATTGCCCCACGTGCGGCGATAGCAGGGCGGGCGGCTTCCACTGGGGCATGGGTGCGGGTTGGTACCTGCACGCCACGGACAATCTGGCCTTCGGCCTCACCCTGGGCTACGAGCGGGATGCGCACACCTTCGGCGCCACGGACCTCGGCCTCAACGAGGGTTTCCCCGGCCGCCCGGACCGTTTGGAAAAGCGACCCATGCAATACCTGCTGGTGGGCATGGGCTTCAGCACACGGTTGCGCAAGGCGCCGGATAGCGGGCCGGGGTGGTAAGGATTCACTCCAACTCACTCCACCACCACCTTCGCCCCGGCGATCCAACGCGCCCCATCAGCGATGTGCAGGTAGTAGACACCCGAGGGCCAGCCACTGGTGGAAAGTTGACCAACGCCGGATAGTGACTCTGCATGCACTTGCCTACCCAGTGCATCCAGCACCACGATGCGCAATGGCCCTTTGGCCGCAAAGCCATCCGGCGGATCGAAGCGCACGCGCAGTGTACCGCCCTGTGCGACCGGGTTCGGCGATACCGTCAATGCATCACTCAGCCCCAGCACCACCTCTTCGATGCCCACGGTATGGCAACCGGGCACCAGGCAGCCGTGCTCATCCAATTTCAGAAGCCAGTTGCTCTGCATGTAAGGGAGCGGGTCGGTGATGCCCTGCCTGGTCATGCCACACATGACAAGGCCACCATCGCTCGTGCTGCGCACAGAATAGGCAAAACTCTCCGCATCGTTCGCCGAGTAGTACCAGTAGCGTCGCATCCAGAGCGAATCGAGGTTCTCGTCCAACTCCCATAGGAGCATGACCGCATCGGGAAATTCGTATTGGAACATCGAGCCGACCATCCAAGAATGTCCGTCGCCTTTATCCAGGATGTTCCTAGCGGCCGCGTGACGATTGTAAAAATAATCCCGCCTTTCGACCAAGGTGCCGGAAGGGGTGTATTCATAGAGCGATGCCCAGCGATCCAGGGCACTCCACAACGGATCCGGATTCCAACTACCCGGAACCAGCACATTTCCTGTATTGTCGATCAAGGCGCGTTCACCACTAGTCAACGAATACAATCCATGATATTTTGTCCATTGCACCACTCCGAGGCTATCTGTGCGGATCACCACCGCCTTGTCCAAGTTGCCGTTCCGCGTGCCGCCCAGGACGAAGCCACCATCTTCAAGCTGGATGGCATTGTTGATCGTATTCGTATTCGTGTAGACCTTCTCCCAAAGGACGGTACCAGTACTATCCAAGCGGGTGATGCAGCCGGTATTGATCGGATCGCTACACCAGCCGCAGTGCAAGTAACCACCGTCGGACAGGGCGACCAATTGACGGGTCTGGTGGTTACCGCCATTCGATGCGCTATCGGATTTGAGGAATCGGGTACGTATCGTATCGCCACTTGCGTTGAACCAGTAGAGGAATGTGACATTGGGCGAATCGCCTCCATAGGAGGTGACAGCAGCCACATATTCATCATCTTGCTGACAAATGGGGTCGATCACACCGGGATCAACGTTCCGGCCTGTGCTAAATTCCCGTTGGAAGAGCTGAACGCCTTCGGCGTTCAACAGTGTGGTATAGAGCGACGTGGACGTACTATCACTGCTCCACTCCAAACTAAAGAGCAAATACCCTTCGTTCAATTCAAAGATGCTGCGCCCTTGAGCGGCCAACATGTTCGCATTGTGCTGCACCAGGTTGAAGGTGGTTTGCGGCACGGACACAATACCTGCGAAGAGCAGCGCACTTGACAGTACGGAACGGATCAATGGTATTGGCATACGAAGGAAATTCAAACCTGTCCTTGGTCTTCCGCAGGAGACCCTGCACCTGGAAGACGAAGCTAACCGGATCGATGGTCCACCGAATGCCGTTCCTCGTTCACTCCACCACCACCTTCCCGCCCGCAAGCCATCGCGCATCATCGGCGATGTGCAGGTAGTAGAGACCAGAGGGCCAGCCACTGGTGGAAAGTTGACCAGCACCGGACAGTGTCTCCGCCATCACTTGCCTACCCAGTGCATCCAGCACCACGATGCGCAATGGTCCTTTAGTCGCAAAGCCTTCCGGTGCCGCGAAACGCACGCGCAGTGTACCACCTTGTGCGACCGGATTCGGCGATATCGTCAATGCATCGCTCAGCCCCAGCACCACCTCTTCGATACCCACGGTATGGCAACCGGGTACCAGGCAGCCGTGCTCATCCAATTTCAGCAGCCAGTTGCTTTGCATGTAGGGTAGCGGGTCGGTGATGCCCTGTTTGGTCATGCCACACATCACTAAGCCGCCATCGCTGGTGCTGCGGACTGAATACATGAAGTTCTCCGCATCGTTCGCGTCGTAGTACCAATAGCGTCGCATCCATAACGAATCCAAGTTCTCGTCCAACTCCCACAAAAGCATGACCGCATCGGGAAATTCGTACTGGAACGTCGCGCCGACCATCCAATAATGTCCAACGGCCTTTTCAAGGATATGCCAGGCAGATGCGCTACGATTGTAGAAATAGTCCCGCCTTTCGACCAGGGTTCCGGAAGAGGCGTATTCGTACAACGATGCCCAGCGATCCAAAGCACTCCACAACGGATCCGGATTCCAACTGCCCGGCACGAGGACGTTCCCGGCGTTATCTATCAAAGCTCTGTAACCGGCGGTAATTGAATAAGATCCATGATACCGCGTCCATTGCACCACACCGAGGCTATCGGTGCGGATCACCACTGCCTTGTCCAAGTTGCCATTACGGGTGCCGCCGAGAATGTAACCCCCATCTTCAAGCTGGGTGGCATTGTTGATCGTATTCGTATTCGTGTAGACCTTCTCCCAGAGGACGGCACCTGTGCTATCCAAACGCGTGATGCAGCCGGTATTGATCGGATCCCCGCACCAGCCACAGTTCAAGAAACCGCCATCGGCCAAGGCCACCAACTGCCTGGAGCCGATATTGCCCTCGGTAGCGCTGTCCGATCGGAAGAAACGCGTGCGGATCGTATCGCCCTCGGCATCGAACCAATAGAGATAATTTGACCTTGCGATCTGACTGGCATTCCCAAACTCCATTAAGGATGCCACGTACCGCCCACCGGTGATCGCAGCCACCGGGTCGATATATCCAATGGACACATCGTACTCACGCCTATGCTCTTTCAACCATTGGAAATTCCCCTCGAGGTCGAATTTTACAATATGTATGCCGCTTGAACTACTGTCCAATGCCCAGCCAATGCTGAATACCAAATAGCCATCGGATTGTTCATTCACGGATACAGCACCATTATAGGACAACGTGCTCGGATGGTGCTGCACCACATTGAAAGTGGTTTGCGGCACGGACACAACCCCTGCGAAGAGTAGCGCACATGATAGTACGGAACGTATCAATGGTAGTGGCATAAGAAGGAAAGTTAAGGAAGAAAGACGAGCCGGAGGCCAATTACCTCCGGCTCGCTCTTCTCAGTGTTGCAGAGTGAGCTTGGTAGCGGCGAGTTTGAAGTCCCCAACGAAGAGTTCGATCACATAGAGGCCATCGGCCAGTCCGCTCAGGTCCAGTTCCAGCAGTTGCTGGTTGGCGCCCACGGGCAGGGTCCGGATCAAACGACCCGTGGGGTCGGAGAGGTGCAGGCGCGAAGCCTCATCCACGCCACTGCCGATCACCACCATGCTGCGGCCTGAAGTGGGGTTCGGGTGGGCTTGCAGCATCTGCAGGTCCACCGTTCCCGTGTTCGTGTGCCGAGCGGGTTGGTAGCGCTTGGTCGCTGCGGGGAAGGGCAACAGGGGTAGATCCTGGGTTTCGCCCAGGTGGTAGCGGATGGCCCAGGCATACGCGGATCCGGGATCCTTCTTTTCCGCCAGTTGCTCCAGACGCGCCCGCTGGTCCGCATCGGCCTGTTGCCAGTCGTTCCCGACCTGTTCGTGCATATCCACCAATTCGCGCAGTACGTCCTGACCCATGTCGCGCGCGGCGAGCAAGCTGTCCAACCAGGCTGTGGCCGTTAGGTGGTCGCCCTGCGCCATGGCGATCTGTGCGAGGCCGTACAGGTCACCGCCATCGGGTGCATAGGCCATCATGGCAAAGAGCGAATCCGTGGGGGAGGCCAGGGTGGAGTCCGCCAGGATCTCATCCAGGGCCAGCACGAGGTAATGGGCCTTCTCCGAACTGCGCTGCGCCAATTCCTTTTGCAGGAGGTCCTTCACCGTGGGACCGTTGCCTGCATTGCGCACGATGGATAGCATGTAGGCGTTCAGGAGCTCACTGCGCTCCAGGGCCTCCATGACGCGTGGGCTCAATCGGGCATTGCCCAGCATCACCTGGGTGATGTGCCAGGGTTCCATGGGCTCCTCCCTGTAGATCACTTCCAGCAACACGGCATCGCTCAAGGGGCAACGTGCCAGGAGGTAGTCCCGCAGGGTGTGGCTGGGCAGCACCGGGTCGCGCTGCTTGATGGCCTCTTCAATATCCACCTTTTCGCCCGTATCCACCGTCCCGTTGAAGTTCGCCTTCACGCTGCGCATTTGCGCCGAGGCCAAACGATAGCCGCTCACCCCGCCGCCTCCGCCGATGTCCGACAGAAATCCGTTCCCGCAGGCAACCTCCTTGTCGAAGGAATTTGCCTCACTGATCCAGATATCATTGAAATAAGGGTTGTTTTCATCGTGCGGATCACACTCGGTCACGTTGTGCCTGATGTAGTTGAAGAAAGGAGCGTTGGCACCCTGGGGCTGCACCGTGGAGATGCTGATGCCCGGGATACCACCGTTGAAGAAACGGTTGGCGGCGAGTTGGGATTCGAATTCACTACCATTCCACGCCCCCTGCGCTGCATCGATGTAGGTATTGTCGCCGAGTAGGTATTCGTAGCCGCAATCGCTGTAGTCACCACAGAGCAATTTTAGACCGGCAAATTCCTGGCCGAAGTTCGGGTCGTAGCCTTTCTGGCGGTCGTTGGTGTAGGTGCCAGCGGCGAGGCCGGTAAAGTTGTTGTTGTAGATGCGGTTGGCGTCGCGTACGTCACCGCGGATCAGCAAGCCCACGTTCATATTTGCGAGGCCTCCTCCTTGGAAATCGTTCTCCTCGATGAGGTAATGGGAGCTGCCGTGCAGGATGAGCCCGGTGGGTGGATAGTCCGAACCTGCGCTGGGCGGCACGAAGAAATGCGAACGGCTCACCTCAGGCCCACTGGTGCATCCTTGCATCAACGCCCCTACGTAATTGTTCCTGAACCAGGAGCGGCGCACGTTCGCTTTGCGCACTGGCCCAGTGGCGGCCACCACACCTGCGGTGAGCCCTTGGAACAAGCTGGCATCCTCGACCTCGGAACCCTCCACATCGAAACCGGCGGCGAAACCGAAAATGCCCCAGCCCCGATCGAACGGACCGAAGGACGACGACGCATTGTTCAGGAAATCGCATTGAAGAAAGCGAACACCCTGAACATCGTACAGATCCGCGTGATAGCGCGGTACGTTCATTCCGAAATCCGGCCAATCGCTATTGGTCTCGAAGGTGCAATTGGCGAATTGGCACAAGTTGGATAGCACGGCACCGGCACTGCTCATGCGCTGATACCGTTCGATCCTGGTCCCGACGAGGCAGTTGCGCAGGGTGGAGTTCGTTGCGCGGAAGACGCCGCCAAAATGTGTTCCGGTCGCAAGGCCTGGCGCCACCTCGCGCGCGCACCACACACCGATCTCCGCGTTCTCGATGGTGCTGACGTCCATCTGTAGCCAGCCTTGGCGTCCATCGACAGGAGATCCACTTTGTGTTTGCACAGGGTTGCTGGTGTTGCCCTCCACGCGGATACCTGGCCAGCGCTTGTTCGGGCAAGTGAGACTCGTGAAGGTGGTGTTATTGCTGACCAGCTTGCCACCCCGCTCCACCACCACTTTCGCATCGGGCGCGAAGCGCATGTTCAAGTGGTTCAGGTACAGGCTGGCACCGGGTTTCACTACGAGGTCGCAGGTGAAGATCAGCTCCTGCTGGTCGCCATAAGGGTTCGCCTCATCGGTCCAGACCCCATAGCCCAGTTGCTCGTGCTTGCCGACCACACCACTGCCATGGGTGCCCAGGAATACGCAGCAGCTTTCGCGGTTGGCGGCACTTAGGTAACGATCGGCCGCAACGCCAACGTTGATGTACCGGGGCTTGATATGACCGGAGTTGCCAAGGTTGTTGAAGCTGGTGGCCTGAATGCCATCGAATACATCAGCATCGAATTCGAGATCGTTCGGATCCTGTATGCCCACCAGAGCGCCCACTGTTGTACCACCTGGCAGATAGATAGCGTTGCGTGGGGGGGCTGGTTCATCATCGATCACGTGAGCTATGTTGTTCCTGTAGATCCTACTACGGGTCAGGCTGGCCGGAACTGCCTGTCCGAAGGCGTAAGTGACATCAGTAACCGCCCCAGTACCAATGGCCACATGGGCGGCGAAGGTCTCCCAGTTGGTGCAGTCCGGGGTTCGTTCGCCTAAAACATATACTCCTGATCCATCTGCGGTAAGCGCGCATCCGCGCAGTCCGGGGGCAACGCCAACGGCGGGTTGCGCCGCAGAACATTGTGACGGGTTCAAGAACAGGCTGTACGCTGTGCTCGGTGCGGCTAGGTAGGCCCCGGAGCTTCCACTATACCGATGCACCAGCAGATTATAACTGGTACTGACATCCGGCCACAGTTTCATCCCGTCCCCATCTGTCATGGCAAGTACGATCACCTCGTCGCCTGTCATGGGATCCACGGTCATCACAGCATCCGCGTCTCGAAAATAAGCCTTACCCGTAGGGTTCAGGCTGAAGGTCTGCACCCAGTTCCTATTTGGATCATTCGGCAAGGCATCGATCAGCTGTATGCCAGAGGCAGTGATGTGGTACAAATGCACCCGATCGTTCATCACCACGAATAACCAGCTAGAGCCATTCGCACTTTGTACCACACGCATCATGGGGGTAATGGACTGCGAAAAGGTCGGTGCGCTCAGGTAGCCTACGCGATCGCTCGAATACAACCCAGGATCGCCCAGTGCCTCCGAATACACGTCGAAACCCTGGAATTGAGGCATCCCTAGGATCTCCTGATGGGTCATCAATCTACCTCGCTTGGGACAGTAGTATGGGTTGGTGGGATCCTCCGGGAATCTGGGATTCTCGGCATCAAGATCGAGGATGCTCCATTGAATATGGCTTCCGAAGTAAGTATGGGTCGCATCCACGGGCCCTGAAGCTGCAGCGCTCAGTAGATAGAACAAGTTACAGGACCCGGGAACGGGAACACTGATGAACTCCATAGCTCCTGGTTCCACACAATCCTGGCAGCCTTGTGCCCGTGCATCGGCTATCAGCCATCCCTGTCCATCGTACACATTGCCATCCACCTCGAAGAAGAGGATGCGGCCATCCCCAGTTGATCGTACGTGCTGGGAACGTTGGGCTGGCTGGCCGGTGTACGCGTTGGCTGTAGCAATGGGGTGTGCCGGGAGCCCTGTTGGGGCCTCCGGATCAGGGCTGTCGATCTGGGGCAGTATGGCGTAACTGCTCCCAATGGCCCAAGCATCAGCTTGAGCACATGCTGTTTCGATCCCGACTCCTGTCAAGACCAGTGCCGCACCGACCGCCATGGCCAGCGCTCCTCGTTCTCTCGACTTCATGCTGTTAGGGTTTAGATCGCGGCAACAGCGCCGCTCCCCAAACCTTCATCGCCGTTCGCGCAGATCTTCTTGTAATTCCTTCAAGTCCCATGCGTTATTGGCAAGTGTTCCTGCCGTTCCGGCAAGTCCACTTGCTATTCTCGCAACTCGCTTGTAGTTTCAAGCCCTATCCACTATGCGAATGCTCCATCGCCTCAACCAGTATCAACATGTCCATCGGCGCACGGATCAAGCAGCGTAGAAAACACCTGGGCATTACACAAGCCCGTTTGGGAGAGCACGTAAGCGTGAGCGAGACCGTCATTTCCCGCGTGGAGAATGGAGAGCGTGAGCCGGACATGGCCCTCATTAGGCGTCTGGCCACCGCACTGAACACGTCCACGGCCTACCTCATGGAAGGGATCGATCCAACCGAGCCATCGAATGGGGCGAATGGTTCCCATACCGAACGGTCCGCAATGCTGGAGCAAAGGGTGCAACACTTGGAGGAGGAGGTGAGCGGTGGTCGCCGTATGATCGCTTTCCTTCAAAGCGTCATCGATCGGTTGTTGCCCGGTTCACGCGGGGAGGACTGATCAGGTAAACGCTTATCGCTCCTCACCCTCCCCACCGGGCATCAGCCCGGAGAAGAAGCTCATCAACGCCTTGCGTTCGGCATCGTCCAGGCGCGCCTGCGGATGCACCCAGGTGTAGGAGGGTAGGGGCATCTCGCCTTCCTCCAGCATCTCCACCGATTCCTTCGCCTTGTGCCGCTGCCATTTGTCGCGCCGCCGGCCCCACGAGCTCATGTCGAACTCGGCACGCCCCTCGTCGATGTGGTGC
>JAKQEI010000285.1 GCA_029573495.1 Bacteroidota bacterium
CCTTGTCATAAAGCACCAAGGCGGCCAGGCTGTCCACTGGCGTGTCCGTGGTATCCCTGGCGTAAATGGCACCGAGCACCCGTTTGTGCGCTGCCAGTTCTGCGCGCCGTTCGGAGATCTCCAGTTCCAAGGCTTGCTTCATGGTAAGGCCGTTGCCCTGCTGGGCCTGGGCCACCATGGCCAGGAAATAGGGGCTCAGGAGTTCGTCCCCTTGTACGTTGCGCCAGATACCCTGGCTCAGCGGGCTGTTCTGCAATAGCACCTGGGTAAGGTGCCAGGGGTCCAAGGGCACCTCGCGTGCCAGCGCGAGGCCGATAACCTCATCGCTCAGTGGATGCTTGGAGAGCAGCAGGTCGCGGAGAAAGGCGCTACTCAATACGGGATCCTGCTGCTGAATGGCTTCGATCAGGTCCGGCTTCTCACCAAGGTCCACCGTGCCTTCGTAGGTATTGATCACCGCCGTGAGCAAGGACTTCACGGCGATGTAGGCACCCCGGCGATCACCCAAGGAACCTTGTTGGATCGGGTACTCTCCGTTTCCACAATGTGCGGTCTTGTTGAAAGTGCCACTACCTGCAATTTCAATGTCATGCAGGTCTGGTAATCCAGCGCATTCCACTCCGGTGAGAATGAACGGAGTTTCGTGCCGCTTGTAATTGATCAAAGTGCTCATGTTGCCCTCCACATCGTTCCACAGGTCATCAAAGGTCCAGTCGCGGCTGTCGTTGCAATCGATATTGAAGAAGCGGTTGCCGGCGAGTTGGCCGGCGTCCAAGTTGCTAGGCGGTGTTCCCTGATTGGGTTTGATCAAGCTCCGGGCGTTGAGGGCGATGTCCAATTGGTTGTCGGTGTAATCGCCGCAGAGCAATTGCAGGCCGTAGTCCACATCGGTACTGGCATCGCCGCGGTGTACGCCATCCACCACAGTGCCGCCCTGCAAGCCGGTGAAGCTGTTGTTGTAGATCCGCTCTTCGTAGTAGGTCCAATCCTCGGGTGCGCTGCCCTTGGGCCCGGCCTGCTGGCCGTAGAAGTAGATGCCAACGGTATTCGCTTCCTGGTTCCCCGTGAAGGTGTTGTCCTCCACCGTGAAATCCTTGGTCTCCCACATGTAGATGCCGACCCCGGCTACCTCGGGTACGGCGGGGTCCACCACATGAAAGGTGTTGGAGCCATATTCGGGGGAATTGCTGTTCGCATCGAATATCCCCGTCCAATTGCTCTCGAAGTGCATGCGCTGCACGCGCACGGGATTGAAGAGACCGCTGGCGTTGTATACCCCCATGTCCAGGTTTCGGAAGAAACTCTGCTGGGCATTGCCGCTACCGTCCACATAGGCTAAAGCATGGTCCAGCCATAGGCCGGTCCCTTTGGCCCCGTATAAGAAGACTTCCGGCGCCTCGTTCGCGAAGGAGCAGTTGAGGAAGCGCACATGACGCACGTTCTGCAGCATTCCCATGGCAAAGGGTGCGCCATCAGGCCAATCCTCCGTGGTCTCGAACACACATCCGGCGAAGAAATTGCGGTTCGGCATTTCCGGGCCTTCGGCCGGATCATTGCCATCGAAGCGGTGGTAATCGGTCACCAGTACACCCGTGATGCAGTTCCGGAAAGTGGTGAACGAGGCGCGCACATACCCACCATAAAAGTCCGGATCAGGCGCATCAGGCGCCAACTCCCGAGCGCACCAAACGCCGTAATGGGCATTCTCTTGACCTGTGCAGGGTCTTCCGATGGAGACCCTGCACCTCGAAGACGAAGCTAACCGGTTGGATGGTTCACCGAATGCCGTTCCTCGTTCCCCCCACCACCACACTTCGACACGCTCAGTGTCTGGTCCTTCCGGTTCATTCGACAATGATCTTCCCACCCGCCAGCCACTTCACGCCATCGCGCAGGTGCAGGTAGTACAAGCCGCTGGGCAGGCCGCGCACATCCAATTGGCCGCGCAACTCAGTGGTGGTGGTCGCTACTTGCTCGCGCAATACCTCCTTGCCCTTTGCGTCCAGCAAGCGAGCTTCCACCGGGCCTTCCAGCCGGTAGCCCTCGGGTAGTGCAAGGCGCATTTGCACCCGCTCACTGGCGGGGTTGGGCGCTATCTCAAGCGCACTTTGTAGCGCCAGCTCAAGCTCCTGAACCCCCACCGTGTGGCAGCCGGGGGTAAGGCAACCATACTCATCCAACTTCAACACCCATACGTACCGGCGGTAGGGGAACTCTCCATCCTGACCCTGGCGCGCGACGCCTGTGAAGATGGTCCCACCATCGCTGGTGATGTCCATGCCATAACTGGCTGCGTTCTCCGCACCATATCCGCCATAGTACCAATACTTGCGATGGAACAAGGTATCTCCTTGTGCATCGGCATGCCAGACTGTGGTCGCCCAGTCTGGATCACGGGGTACTTGATAATAGCCTGTTGGGAAAACAAAGCCACCATCAGGTCTTGATCGGATCAGGGTGGCGCCCGCCATCCGACCATAGAACAGGTCCTTGCGCCAAAGCGGATCACCACCGGGTGAGAAGCAATAGAGCGCAGCAAATCCATGTTCATCCACCCCAGCCGAATCCGCTGGCAACCAGGTGCCCGGTATCAGGTAGTTCCCATCGGCCATGAGGGCCGAGTGACCGCTTCCACCCGTATAGGAGGAATACCCCCCGATGTAACGGGTCCAGATCGTGCCGCCCGCGCTATCCACCTTGAGGATCACGGTCTCATTCACGCCTTGGTTATAGCGGTGCCCTCCGATCAGGAAAGACCCATCTGGTAGTGCATTTATAGTATAGAACGCCAAATGCTCCACATTCAGCCTTCTCCACAACTCGATCCCCATAGGGCTCACCTTTCTGATACAGGCGCATTCCTCCAATGGCTCTACGATCCTTGTACACCAGCCTGCGATCAGATAATTGCCGTCTTCGGTTCGAACGCAGTCCCGGACACCCAATGCAGCTTCAATACCAATCAGATGCCTACTGATCGTGTCGCCTTCAGGATCAAAATGATAGAGGTATAGACTGTCCGGCTGCCCACTGATGAAATGACTGACCGCCGCTGTGTAAGACCCGTCTGGGTTCTTTGTGATGCAATCAGTAACGCCCGAGTCCAAGTATCGGCTCGAGCCAAACGCATGTGTGCCGATAACCTGGCCTAAGGCGTCAATTTTCGCCGTATACAACCAAGTTAGACCAGTGATCAAGTCGTTTTGAGCGCTAAAAATTAGATATCCATCTTCAGTCTCAAATACGGATCGCCCGGATGCTGACGATGCACTTGGGTCAATATGAGCGATACTGAAGGTGTTCTGGCCAGCACAAGTTGCTGACCAGAACACCAACAGTGACCAGGTCAAGTTTCGACCCATTGTGGGAAGGTACGGCAGAAGAACACGTATCGGCCTGTCGTCGATATCATCCATTCCGTGCACGGAAGCCTAACGCAACGGAGGCCTTTGACCCTGCGCTGGCTCTTCCGTACGAGACCCTGCACCTCCATGCTCATGCTGTCGCGCATGTCGGCCTTGAGCACACCATCGCTCATTCACTTCACCACGCGTCCGCTTGGATCAGCTCATGCTATCGGGCTGTATCGGATGCAGGCTGGGGATCCGCCCCTTCACGCAGGGGACCGCTCAGTGTTCCTCACCCTCGCTCATCCCACCAGGCATCAGCCCGGAGAAGAAGCCCATCAACGCCTTGCGCTCGGCATCGTCCAGGCGCGCCTGCGGGTGTACCCAGGTGTAGGAGGGTAGGGGCATCTCGCCTTCCTCCAGCATCTCCACCGATTCCTTCGCCTTGTGCCGCTGCCATTTGTCGCGCCGCCGGCCCCACGAGCTCATGTCGAACTCGGCACGCCCCTCGTCGATGTGGTGC
>JAKQEI010000177.1 GCA_029573495.1 Bacteroidota bacterium
TTGATGAAGTAGCCACCATCGAAGTCGGTGGCGCCTCCGGAGACCTGGGTCCCGTTCCGTTCCACGACCACGTTCACGAACGGAAGTGGTTCGTTCGACTTCTTGTCCTTGATGGTTCCTTTCAGGCTACCATAACCCGTCTGAGCGAAGAGTGCCAGCGAGGTGAAGACGGTAAGGACGGCTGTGGAGAATACTCTTCTCAACATCAACGGTAGGTTTTACGTTCTGGTGAACAGGGCAACGAGGGGGCGCTAATATAGAAAGTTCCCCCTTCCGACTTTCGCCCGCTGATCGCCGTCCAGCGCGCATTCCAGCGTATCGGTCGGTCCCCGCTCCGCCCGGTCAACCCGGTCCACATCCCATCCAGGGGTAACATGTCCGAAATATATCCGGGCATCTCTTACAATGTGAAGCACGGAACGAGCAATGGTCGTTGTGCGGCGAGCACCAACCGTCGGTCACCCACCAAAGGTCCTTCGGAAGAAGCCATCGCGGTGCGGCCCGCTCCCGCGCCGGTCGGCTCGCTTGGTATGTCGCTTGATCCGCTTGCGGGTGGCCTTGTCCTGGATGTCGAGGTGCCGCTTCCGGTCATCCCGCTCCTGGCGGGCCTTGGCCTTCTTCTCGTCCTTGGCCTTCTTGGCCTGGATACGCTCCTGCTTCTTGCGAGAGATGCCATCCTGCGCTGTGGAGACCATGGGGGTGGCCGAGAGACCAAGTAGGAGAAGGAAATAGGCCGACCACCTGCGCATGGTGCAAGGTTAATGCAATGACGGGGCCTTTCCGCCGTTGCCACCGATGGGCATACCTTCGTGTGCTCCCATCCAGACCAGCGTGAGCTACATGCGCAGGCTCCACACCTCCATCATACCGGCCATCCTGGCCGCATTCGTGCTCCTGGGCGGCTGCCGCAAGGAGGAACGCGGTGGCGTACCGCTCACACCGGTGGACATCAGCATCAACGTGAACAACCCGGCCTACATCGACGTGTCGGTGCCGGGGGGCTGGGTCTATCTGAGCGGAGGCTCACAAGGCCTGATCGTCTATCGCGCCTCCCCGGACGAGTTCGTGGTGATGGATCGGCACTGCCCCTATCAACCAGCGGAATACTGCCGGGTGTTCGTGGACGAGAGCGAGATCATCGCTCGTGACTCCGCCTGCTGTCATTCCGCCTTCAGCATCGTGGATGGAAGTGTGGTGGAGGGACCTGCAGCGCTGAACCTGCAGCGGTACAACACCAGTTTCAACGGTACGACCCTCAGGATCTACAACTAGTGGGTCCGGACCCGGGTCCACCACGACGAAGAAGGGCCGTCTTTGGGACGGCCCTTCTTCATTCTCCGGTCCAGGGATCAGTAACGGTAAGCGTCGGACTTGTACGGTCCGTTCTTGGCTACGCCGATGTACTTGGCCTGCTTGTCGTTGAGCTCCTCGAGCTCCACGCCGATCTTGGCGAGGTGCAGCCGGGCCACCATCTCATCGAGGTGTTTGGGGAGCACGTACACCTTGTTCTCGTACTTGTCGCTGTTCTGCCAGAGCTCGAGCTGGGCCAGGGTCTGGTTCGTGAAGCTGTTGCTCATCACGAAGCTGGGGTGACCGGTGGCGCAACCCAGGTTCACCAGGCGGCCTTCGGCCAGGATGATGATGTCCTTGCCGTTCACCGTGTACTTATCGACCTGAGGCTTGATCTCCACCTTGGTCTTGCCGTGGTTCTTGTTCAACCAGGCCATATCGATCTCGTTGTCGAAATGGCCGATGTTGCACACGATGGTCTTGTCCTTCATGGCCTCGAAATGCTCACCTGTCACGATGTCGCAGTTGCCAGTGGTGGTGATCACGATATCGGCTTTGCCAACGACCGTGTTCAGCTTCTTCACCTCGAACCCGTCCATGGCGGCCTGCAGGGCGCAGATCGGGTCGATCTCGGTGACGATGACCCGTGCTCCGGCTCCCTTCAGTGAAGCCGCCGTTCCCTTGCCCACATCGCCATACCCGCAGACCACGGCCACCTTGCCGGCCATCATCACGTCGGTTGCACGGCGGATGGCGTCCACCGCGCTCTCCTTGCAGCCGTATTTGTTGTCGAACTTGCTCTTGGTGACGCTGTCGTTGATATTGATGGCGGGCATCACGAGGGTGCCGTTCTTCTCGCGCTCATGCAGGCGGTGCACGCCGGTGGTGGTCTCCTCACTGAGGCCCTTGATGCCCTTCACCAACTCGGGGAACTTGTCGAACACCATGTTGGTGAGGTCGCCGCCATCATCGAGGATCATGTTCAAGGGCTTCCCACCCTCGAAGGCGAACAGGGTCTGCTCGATGCACCAGTCGAACTCCTTCTCGTTCATGCCCTTCCAGGCATATACGGGGATGCCGGCGGCGGCGATGGCGGCGGCGGCGTGGTCCTGGGTGCTGAAGATGTTGCAGCTGCTCCAGCTCACTTCGGCACCGAGCTCCTTCAAGGTCTCGATGAGGACGGCCGTCTGGATGGTCATGTGCAGGCATCCGGCGATGCGTGCGCCCTTCAACGGCTTCTGCTTGCCGTACTGCTCGCGCAGGGCCATCAGTCCGGGCATCTCCGCCTCGGCCAGTTCGATCTCCTTCCGGCCCCAGTCGGCGAGGTTCATGTCCTTCACCTTGTACTTGAGCTGCTCTTTGGTCTCCGCCATGGTCGTGTTCATATGGTTGCGCGTCCGCTTCGCCGAACGCGGGCGCAAAAGTACGGCCATATGGACCGTCTGGCAACCCTTGTGGACAACTCCTCCCGTTTTGGCCATCAGGGACTTACCCCCTACGACCGACCTGCGACCTCGCGATAGATCCGCTCGGTGTCCTCCGCCTTCTTCGCCCAGGTGAAGGTGGTGACGGCCCGTTCATGCCCTGCATCACCCAGCCGTTTGCGCAGGTCCGGATCCGCTGCCAATTGGCCCATGGCTTTGGCCAGGTCATCGATCACCTGTGGAACGGACCGAGCGGGGACGGCAAAGCCGGTGCTGTCGTTCACGTAGACCCCAGGGCCACCGAGCTTGAGGCAAATGACGGGTTTGCGCATCTCCATGGCTTCCAGCAGGACAAAGCCCCCTGAGTCGTGCAGGCTGGGGTGAACGAGCACGTCGGCCGCTTGGAACTGCTTCAAACCATCACGCCAGGGGAGTTCGCCGGTGAAGGTGACCTTATCGCGGATACCAAGCCGTTCCACCAGGGCCTGGAGCCGCTGCATTTCAGGTCCATTGCCCACCACCACGAACTCCGCGTTAGGGATGGCGGCTTTGGCAAAGGCCTCCAGGCCGAAATGGAATCCTTTCCAGTGCAGCAATCGCCCTACGCTTACGAAGCGCACCCTGCCATCAGGAGGACGTGGTGTGTGATCGCCGAGGCCCCCGGGCGTGATCCCGATGCTGGACATGATCCGCAGATCCTTCACCCCCAGCCGGCGCATGCGAGCGGCCGTGTCCTCGGAGCACGCGATGGCCACGGTGGCCGCTCTGGCGGTCCGCTTCAGCCAGGGATCGCGTTCGAAGACCCAGCGCATCAAGGCACGCAGCTTCTCCTCGAAGAGCCCCTTCAACCCCACCCCGCGGAGGAATCCAGGCGGAGCGGATTCACCGCCGCCCAAGGGTCCCCATACGAATGGGATGCCCGTTCCAGCACCTGCGCTCGGCATCCAGTAGCGAACGTAGGTGACGTGATGGACCAGGTCGAAATGGTGTTCGGCATGCAAACGCCTGGCCAGCCTTGCCGCACCGATGTTCCACAGGTAGTAGTAAAGGTTCACGGTGAACTGGATCCGCCACATCCATTGCGTCCAGGAAGGCATGGGGTGATAGTGCACCCGGATGTTCTTCTCCCCATGTTCCGCCAGCCACGCCTCGATCCTCTCCTTGTGCGAGGGATCCGTGATCACCCATACCGGTCGGTCGCGTGAGGCCGCAAAGGCGCAGTTCCACCCCACGGCCGGCTCGCTGCCACGCTCCGGTTCACAGGCGAAGGCGATCTGCAGGACTTTCAAGGGGCGCTCGCTCATCCCGGCAAACGTAGAAGGCATGAACCGCTTTGAACGGATGGGGCACGTGGATGTTCCGACAAGGGGATGTAGACGGATCCCGACGCAGGCACCGGCTACGCCCGGACGTCCGTATGTTCGCACGATGGGCTCGGTGTTGCACCTGCTGGAGAACGCACGGAAGGAGGGGCGCAAGCTTCTGGCCGTCCTGATCGATCCGGATCTCGGCCAGGATGCCGAACGCTTGGAAAGGACCGTTCAGAACGCCTGCATGGCGAAGGCCGACCTCATCTTCGTGGGAGGCAGCTTGCTCACCTCGGCAGGGTTCGACCAATGCGTAGGACGCGTGAAGGACCTGAGCGACCGGCCGGTGATCCTCTTTCCCGGAAGTCCCGCTCAGTTGAGCGCGCACGCGGATGCGGTACTGTTCCTGTCGCTCATCAGCGGTCGCAGCGCGGAGCTGCTGATAGGCCATCACGTGACCGCGGCGCCCACGGTCAAGGCGCTGGGCATCGAGGCGATCCCGACCGGATACATGCTCGTGGATGGCGGCAAGCCGACCACGGTGAGCTATGTGAGCCAAACGGTCCCGATCCCGCACGACAAACCAGGCATAGCCGCTGCCACCGCGTTGGCCGGATCCTACCTCGGTCTCCGCACGGTATACATGGACACCGGAAGCGGGGCCCTGCGCACGGTCGCACCTGCGATGATCACGGCGGTGCGCTCGCAAGTGGACCTGCCGATCATCGTCGGCGGAGGCATCTCGGAGGTTCGGACAGCCCGCACCTTGTGCGAGGCTGGGGCGGACGTGCTCGTGGTCGGTACCGCTTTCGAACAGGACCCGGAGCACATCTTCGCCATGAGCGAGGCGGTGCACAGCGGACATTCCATTTAGCACAGGTCGGGACCGATGAACCCGCTGCGCCATCTCTTCCTCGTATCCATCATCGGTGCATCGCTGTGGCCAGGCATGGAAGCGCAGGCACAGATCGACTCGCTGTGGAGCGTATGGCGGAACAGCGCCGCACCGGACAGCGCCCGGTTGAAGGCCATTCAGGCGCTGGCGTGGAAGACGGTCTTCGAGCAGCCGGACAGCGGGATGGCCCTGGCGGGGGAACAGCTGGCATTGGCAACGAAGGCCAGTGACCCACGGGGCGAATATGAAGCACATACCACCATGGCCGTTGGTGCCAGCTTGAAGAGCGACTACGGGACCTCCCTGGACCATCTCCGCAAATGCCTGGCCACGGCACAGCGGATGAAGGACCGCAAGCGCGAGGCCAACACGTACAGCAACATGAGCAACGTGTACAAGAACCTGGGAGACCTCCCCCAGGCCTTGGAACAGTTGCAGCGCAGCCTGCGGATCGACACCGAACTGGGTAACAAGGAGGGACTTGCCGGCACATTCAACAACATCGGGAACATCCACACCGAGCTGGGTGATCTGGCCGCCGCGCTCGAGAACTACCGCCGGAGCGCGGCCCTGGCCGAGGAACTCAACAACACCAGGAGCCGTGCACAAGCCTTGTTGAACCTTGGTGCGACCCACCTCGAACTGGGTTCCTTGGACACCTCCCTGGTCGAGTTCGAACGGAGCCTTGCCTTGTATCGCGCGATGGGCAGGAAGCTGGAACAAGGCATGGCCTTCAACAACATGGGCAGGGTGTACGGCCGGCTTGGTCGAATTAGAGAGGCCTTTGCCAGCCTTGATTCCGCCGAAGTCCTGCTCGGTGCCATCGGGAGCATGCGTCAGGTGATCCGCACCCACATCAATCGTGGCAACCTCTACCTGGATCAACGGCGATACGCCGATGCGGTAAAGGCGTGCCGGCGGGCCGCGGATCTTTCCGCGCAACACGACCTCCTGCAGCAGGTGCGGGAATGCCAGCTCTGCCTGACCCATGCCTACGAGGGGCTTGGGGACCACCGTCGGGCTTTACTCGCCCAGCGCGCGTACCAGAGCGCGAACGATTCACTTCTGGAGATGAACGACAGCCGTGAGGTGGCGCGGATGGAAGTGGCACGGACCTACCAGGAACGCATGCTCGCGGACAGCCTCGCCAACGTGCAAGAACGATACGCGCGTGAGCTTGCTCACCAGGAACAACTGGGTGCCGAACGCGACCGACGCAACCTGTTCCTGTTCTCCTCCATGGGTGTGCTGGTGGTGGCAGGCGGGTTGTACGGGCGGCTGCGTTACATGCGCCGGTCGCGTGCGGCGATCTCGCGGGAAAGGGACCGCAGTGACGAATTGCTGCATAACATCCTACCGCATGAAGTGGCCGCGGAACTAAAGGAGAAGGGTCATGCCGAGGCGCGGCACTTCGACCGTGTCACGATCCTCTTCACCGATTTCAAGGGGTTCACACAGGCCAGCGAACTGCTCTCGCCACAGGAGCTCGTCGAGGAGCTGGACACCTGCTTCAGAGCGTTCGACGGCATCATCACGGCGCGTGGGATCGAGAAGATCAAGACGATCGGTGATGCGTACATGTGCGCCGGTGGATTGCCCGACCCTGCATCCTGCACGCCCGCCGATGTGGTGCATGCGGCCCTGGAGATGCAATCGTTCATGAAGGCCCGGAAAGCCTTGCGCGATCGGGATGGAAGACCCGCGTTCGAAATGCGCGTCGGGATCCACACCGGCCCGGTGGTGGCGGGCATCGTGGGGGTCACCAAGTTCCAGTATGACATCTGGGGCGATACGGTGAATACCGCCAGCCGCATGGAATCATCCGGAGCCGCGGGAAGGGTGAACATCAGTGAGAGCACCCATGCACTGGTCAAGAACGACCCTGCGTTCACCTTCGAGCCGCGCGGCCTGGTCAGCGCAAAAGGGAAAGGCGACCTGCACATGTACTTCGTGCAGGCCGCCTCTCCTGGGTCTGAACGCTAACGCGCCAGGAGGATACGTTCGGTGTACTGCTGATCCCCTGTTCGGAGGACCAGGAAGTGGACACCTGCAGAGGCCGGGTCCCCGAGATCGACACGCAGCATGGCGGAACCTTCACTCACGAAGGAACGTCCGGACCACACCCGGCGGCCCAGCGCATCCAGCAGTTCAAGGTCCATCACCTCGTCGGTCGTGACCGCGTCGAAGGTGATGGTCAAACGCCCATCCGTCACCGGCACCGGGAACACCGTGAATGTGCGCTGGGTCATCTCCTGCATCCTTTCCTCCGGCAACATCATGCAAGGCGCGATGGTCACTGAGCATACCACGCCCCAGGCAGCGTCGTCCGCGCAATTCGTGGCGGCATCCGTCGTGGCGGCCCCGGTGCACCAGGTGAGTCCTCCATCCCTGCTGGCACGTACATCCACCTGATAGGTCAAACCGCAGGTCAACGCGGGTGCGTTCCTCCAGTTCAAGTGTATCGTCGGGCTGGTCTGTGACGGGCGCACGATGCATTGTCCTTCCCGCCGGAAGCGGAACTGATAACGGACCGCCGAACTCGCCACGGTCGGTGTGAATCGGGGTGGTGCCGCCACAAGCCGGTTCGCGGGGCGGTTCGAGCCACCGAACTCGCGCGTCACTCCACAGCTGAAGTCGGACACGTTGGAGGGATCGTTCTGCAGGCGCGTAAGGGGACAGGCGGCCAACTGTGGGTCGATCTTGAAAGTGCATGCAGGGCCGAACTCCTGATCGACACCAGCGATCCGGCTTCGAATGCGCACATTGAGCAACACCCCGTGCGGGATGTGCGGGTTCGCTGCGCTGTTGTACCAGCCGTTGATCTTGAAGTGACAGGCACGTGTGGCCCCGGAACCGTAACCGTCACTCGTTGCATGACTGCGGAAGCGGCGATAGCTGTAGGTACCGTTCGGATCGAAGAACCAGAACTCGTAGCCGCTGGTGGCATTGGTGATGCCGTATTGCGCCGATACCAAAGGATCCGCCGCTGCGACGATGAACCTGTTCGGCAGCCAGTCCAGCTTATCACAACTGCTGAAGATCGGTTGCGTGGTGCCCATGGGCAGGCAGAAACCCTGCAGGGTAGCGATGGCACTGAAGGGTCCGGTCAAGAAATTGGCTCCGTTGTCGATCAGGCGTCCTCCATCATCGGATCTCAGCACATAACCACCATCCAGGATCCCATCACCACCCAGGTCCAGGACCTGCAGGCGGTAGCAGCCATCGGGAAGGCAGCATGCCTCCGAGACATCCGAAGAGGCGGGCAATGCGCCCGAACCGGAACACACCGTTGCACCATTCGCCTGGTCGATGATCGCCCAGGTCGTCTCCAGAGGTTGATCGTCGGTGTGCAGGTCAAGGGTCAGCCCGTTCGTGCATGCCGTGCCGTCCCCCGTCCCTAGCCCCTTTGACAACGCAGCGGTGAGTTCCGAACCGGAGAACGAGATCATCGTATTGCCATTGGCCGCCACGCGCATGGTGGCGCCGGAGAGCAGGTCACGTCCGCTATCCGTCCCCGTGAACTCATAGCAGGCATCGCCCCCCAGGACCACGGTCTCGGTGATCTCCATATCGGGATCCGCATAGGGACCGCCAGAAGCCACCACGAGCCCACCGGCATCCTTCAACTCCCACGATAATTCCTCCGGCGCATCGTCCGTGTTGATGATGACCTCGATGGTGTTCGCCGTGGTCGCGGCGTATTCCTCGTCGATGTCGACGTACCTGATATTACCCTCCGGGTTCTCGTCGGGTATCGTGTTCACCGAAATGATGTGGAACTCCAATTGATCGCCGGGATCAACATCGTTGACAGTGGGGAACACCGGTTGACGCGATTCTCCCGGTACGGCCGGGATCGCCAGCTGCCAGTCGAAGCTGCCCACCACGATACCGTTCTTCCAAGTCTCCACCACGCAGCCGCTCATGGCCACATTGCCGTCGTTCCTGATCAGCAGCTTCGGCGATACAGTGCCGTCGCACGGGAACTTCAGACCCTTGTAATCCAGGATCCTCGCATCATAGTCGAACTGGGCGAAGGCAGAACCGGTGCCACAGATCGCCGCGAGCAGGAACGTGAGCGTACGCATGGTGAAGAGTATCTTCCTGCCAAGCTAAGCGGTCGAGGATCCCGGAACGAATAACCTTCGTTACGTGGTCGCCCGAATAGGACTTCAGTGTCCGGGCTGGGATCAGCTACTCCACGACGAAGGCAAAGGGACGGCTGCCGAGGTCTTGAGCCTGTACGTGCAAGAGGTAGCGACCGGGCGCCAATCCTTGGGCATCGATGATGATCTGATCACCACTCACGGTGTTCGAGCTAGAGCGCACGATGCGGCCTGTTGCATCCATGATCGATGTTCGCACCATGCCGCTCGCCCGCAAGCCGGAAAGACGCATCTGATCGCGGGCAGGAACGGGATAAAGGAACGGTTCGACCGTGGACTCCTCCTTCAACCCAACGACCGCACCCGTGTGCAGGCCAACGCGTCGTTCTCCATCGGACAAGCTTGTCACTTCGTGCACCAGTTCACCTTCACAATAGAGCCTAACCAGGCAGTCGCCGATCTCGCCGCCATCGATCAATCGCACCCGGATCTCATAACAGGCGTTGGTGGAGAGCGTCATCCATATCTCGTCCGTGGCACCCAGTGCCACCTCACCAGACTGCACCATGGCGCCCGTGGCATCGTTCACGGACCAGCTGACCGGTCCGCACAGGGCGCCGGATCCGAGGTCGAGCATGACCGTGGCGGTGGACAGTTCCGTGGCATCATCGGTGATGGTCACTTCGAGCTGGTTCCCGTCGGCCACTTCGTCGGCGACCGTATTCACACTGATGATCCGGAACTCGAGCACATCCCCATCGACCACCGCCACCGCAGGGAAGGTCGGCTGCCGCACTTCGTCCTGCAAGGCACCCACCGCCAGTTCCCAATTGAAGCTGTTGTCCATGACGCCGTTCTTCCAAGTTTCCACCACACAGGTGAACATGACCTCACTACCCTGGTTCATGATCTTCAGGCGTGGCTGCACCATGCCATCACAGACCTGGCTGATGCCTTCATAGCTCAGGATCCTGGCATCGTACTGGGCCTGGCCGAAAGCAAGTATTGGAAGGAGGAATGCCGAGAGGAGGGAACAACGCATGGTACTGAGGTTGAGAGCCCGCAAGGTATCCCCCTGCCGGGTCCCAAGGCCGGGAACTTTCGTTAGCTCAGCCCATCAGAGCCGGATGGAGACCCCACCCAGCACGTTGAGCGGCGCCTGCGGATAGAGACCGATCAGCTCCTGCCGTTGATCCCCGGAGAAATAGCTATAGACCCAGCCATTGCTCTCGTAGACTTCGTTGAATACGTTGCGCACGGTCAGGTTCAGGTCGATGCGTTGTACACCTCTCATTCTGAGGAAACCCACGTTAACGCGCAAGTCGTTCACCAGGAAGGGATCGAGCATGCGATCGGCGCTGCCGGTGTTATCGAGATATTGCTCGCCGACGTACTTGGAGACGAAGGTGAGGTCCGCGAAGTCGCGCTCCCTTCGCCAGAGACGATAGGTCAATTCGCTGCCGGCAACCACAGCTGGAGAGAACGCGAGGTCGGTGGTGCCATGATCGATCACCCGCTGCCCCCCCGTATCCCAGTCATCCACGTATTCCGTGAAGTCCCGGACCTTGTTGGTGCTGAAGCTGGCATTGGCACGCCAGGTGAGGCGCGATAGCGGCTGCACCGCCCACATCAACTCGACACCCGCACGGTAGCTCTTCGGGACATTGGTGCGCAACGCGGCGCCCACATCGTTCAACTCGCCGGTGAGCACGAGCTGATCCACGTAATCCATGTAGAAGGCGTTCACCCCGGCACTGAAACGACCACTGCGACGTTCAAAGCCGAGCTCATAGTCGAGCAGGCGTTCACCGCTGGGGCGGCTGAGCGGTGTCGTTTCCTCCAGGTCATTCCGGTTGGGTTCGCGGTTGGCCACAGCGATCGATGCATAGGCACGCCCCCCCTCGTGGATCCGCCACAAGACCCCGGCCTTGGGATTGAAGAACGTGTATTCCACCCGCTGGGTGAGGTTCTCCAGATCGTTGTTGAAGCCAAGGAAGCGGTAGCCCACACGACGCACCTGGGCATCACCAAAGACATCCATCCGTGGGCTCACCGCGTAGGTGAGCTTGGCGAAGGCATTGGCGTCGGTCTTGTGCGCGTCATTGTCGTAATAACGATCCCCGATGTCACGATCACCGGCATACCGGGCCCAGATCAACTCACCGAAGTGATCACCCCGGTAATCGCTGTAGTTGCCCCCGAGCACCAGGCGATGAGCACCCAACTTCATGCTGGTGCTGATGTTCGCGCCGGTGAGGGTGTTCTCCAACCAGCGGCGGCGGACCAGGTCCGTTGTGACCACGGTAGCGTCATTGATCACCACCGGATCGATCCCATAGGTGGCCAGGTCGTCATCCGCGCGGTACTGTTCGAAGTAGCCCTGCCCGAGCACGCGGAACAAGGTGATGTTGAGGTCGGTGTTCGCGCCGATCCGCTGATCGAAGAGCAACTGGAAGTGCGTCTGGTCGTAATCGTCCACCTCGTTCTCGTAGACGTACGGATTGAACGTGCGGTTGGTATCGAGAATGGCGGGGTCGACACCGGCCCAGGCCTGGTAGGTCCTTTCCTTGCCGCGGAAGGTTATGAAGCGCAAGGAGCGTGAAGTGCCCATCCAGGCGCCTTGGAAGAAGTAGCTCTTGAGGTCGGCACTGGCGCGGTCCACGTAACCATCCGTGGTGATCGAGGAGAGGCGCATGTCCAGGCTGAACTTCGAACCGTCTCCGGCACCGAGCAGGCCGGTACCAGCGCTGACCGAGTATCGTTGTGTATGGTAGGAACCACCGCTCACACTGAGCAAGCCCCAGGGTAAGGGCTTCACCGCCGTGGTGCGGAGGTTGATGCTGGCGCCGAAGGCAGCCGGTCCGTTGGTGCTCGTACCCACGCCGCGCTGGATCTCGATGTCCTCGGCGCTGCTGGCCAGGTCGGGAAGGTTCACCAAGAAGGCGCCCTGGCTCTCGGGGTCGTTGAAGGGCACACCGTTGAGCGTGATGTTGGTGCGGGTGCCATCGGTACCGCGGATGCGCATGTAAGTGTATCCGATGCCCGTGCCACCATCACTCGTGCTCACCACGCTCGGTTGCAATTCCAGCAGGTACGGCAGGTCCACACCGGTGTTGATGCGCTGGAACTCCTCGTGTGTCATCACCGTCCTCGCGAATGGCGCGCGATCACCTGCGCGCAACGCGCTCACCTCCGCTTCCCGCAACAGGACGGCGCCCGCATGCATCGCGTAGTCGACCCGGTTCTCCCCCTCCGTCAATCGAATGAGGGTGTCCAAGGCTTCATAGCCTATGAACGAAAGGCGAAGTCTCATCAGTCCCGCACGCAGACCATTGACCACGTACTTCCCCTCGCGATCGGTGGTCGCACCGAAGCGTGGATCATCCCCAAGCATGAGGTTCACACCTTCAAGCGGCGCCTTCGCATGGTCCGTGATCACGCCCACAAGACTGACCTGTCCATGGAGGTGGATGAAGAACATCGCCGCAGCGACAAGGGTGAAGATCGGTCTCATGGCTTCCTCCGAGTTAGGCTGTCGGGCACGGAGGGCTCCGCAAGGCGGAGGCTGGTTCCCTTGGCAGCATGACCTGCCCAGGTTCTACGGGTATGATCTCAGCCTGCCTCATGGCAGACACCCCGGTCTCGACCGGACAAAGGTAGGGATGAGCGGACGACGCGTTGCGGATCGAACAGGATCACATGCGTCACACGTGCACGAGCACTTCCACGTGTCCGACGGCTCTTCGGAGCCGTTCCACCTGCGTACCGCCCAGGACCACATAGGGTTTGCCGAGCTTGAGCAGCGTGCGCTCGTACACCTCGAACAACCGGTCGCGATCGTGCGGGTTCTCGCGCAAGGGATCCGCTTCCCAAGGCATGTCAGGCGCACACAGGAGCCAGAAGTCATAGGGCCGTTGTTCGGTCCGTTCAACGATCCACGGATCGCTCCTGCCATACTTCTCCTCGCCCCAGATGCGGATGGTGATGAGGTCCGTGTCGATGACCAGGAGCGGCAGCGCATCGGGGCTGATCAAGGCTTCGGTCCGGTCCTCGGTCTCCAGCTGAAGTCGTGCGATGCGCAGCAGATCCTCCTCCTGGTATCCGCTGCTCCCTTCGATCCGCTGCCTCGCCTCCAGGTATGACCGGGCCATCTCCCGCACCCAAGGCACACCGAAGTGAGCCGCCAGGTCCGCAGCGAGCGTGGTCTTCCCACTGCTCTCCGGTCCGGTGATCACGATGCGCTTCATGCCCTGGCTGCGGTCGAATGTAACTTTCCATCACCAGGCAGGCAGCGCCACGAACCTCATCCCTTGTCTATATAACGGACCCAATTGTCGGACGAACATCACGGATCATGAAACGACACCTACTCCTCCTCGCCCTCTCCGCCCCTGTGCTGGCATTCGCGCAACTTGCTCCGGGCACATCGGCTCCGCTTGCCGCCCACATGCTCGAGGTGAACGCCGAATGGCGCTCCTTCGATGTGCCCCTGTCGGCCACCCCCGTGCGTTTCACCAACGAAACGGAACGCATCGCCCGGCACCTCCATCTTGTCAGGGCCTATCTCGCTTCGCACACTCCTGAAGGATTGAGCGCCTCGCAGGCCGCAGAGCGGGCCGATCTGCTGACCGCGCTGGAACGCTATGCGGATGCCGGTCGATTCCCACAGAACCATGTGCTTCCCTACCGCAATCCCATCTTCATCGATCCATTCGGAACGGCCTGCGCGGTCGGCCAGCTGATGATCGAGAGCGGATACGGCGATCTCGCGGAACGCATCGATGCGACCATGGAGACCGGATACGTTGCGGAGATCATCGCGGACGAACACTTCGCAGGACCCGTGGGTGCATGGGCGCAGGCGCACGGCTTCGAGGCGAATGAACTGGCCTGGATCCAGCCCGGCTATCCCCCACCCATCCTCTGGTCCGCACTCGGAGGAGGAACGAACGGCACGGTGGAAGTGACCCTTCCCCTCGCCAATGACGACCTGCTCGTCGTTGGCTCCTTCACCGATGCGGGTGAAGTGGCCTGCCAGGGTGCCGCGCGCTGGAACGGCACATCCTACACGGTCCTTGGCATGCTTCCGGAAGGTGTCGTGCATTGCGCGGTGGAACATGCCGGCGAACTCTACATCGGCGGTTCGTTCAACAATGGACTGATCGACCTGCTGCGGTGGAACGGCACGGCATGGGTCGGTGGAACGGTATTCGCCAGCAAGTGGGCCGAAGTGACCGCCCTGCTGAGCCAAGACGGCCAATTGTACGCCGCTGGTGGCGCGTCCGGGTTCGCAGGGGTGGACTACGGGGTGAAGGTGTTACAGGAAGGCGACTGGCTGCCATTGCCCGGTATGCTGAACGGTCCGATCCATGCACTGGACTTCCATGAGAACTACCTGGTGGCCGGCGGTGCCTTCACGGGCGCCTTCCTCTCCACGCAGAACGAGATCATGCATGTGGCCCGTTACATGGACATCGGATGGGTGCAGATCGCCGACGGATTGGACGGCACCGTTCACGACCTCATGGTCCATGACAACAAGCTATACGCCACCGGCGACATGATCTCGATGATCGGCACCTACTTCGGCCTGGCCAGTATCGAGAACGACCTCGCGGAGTGGACACGTTTGATGCCGAACATCCAGAACTACATCGCACCCTCGCCGGTGGATGCACCGTCCGTGGCGCGTCGCATGGTGGTCCACCAGGATCGCATCTTCATCGCCGGGGATATCAATGCCTACACGGGGCTCACATACGGCCGCGGTGTGGTCGCGTACAACGGTGCTCCGGATGACGTGGAACCCTTCTGTGACTTCCTCGGACCCGCCAACGACATCGCCTTGGTGAATGGCAACCAACTGGTGGTGGGTGGTGCCTCGGAGTTCTTCCACAACATCATCACCACCCAACTGCCGACCTCGATCGACAGCGGGCTTGAGCCCTTGGATCTCGGCTTCTTCCCGAACCCGACCATGGATCGTGTGACCATCACACTTCCTCCGAACATGGGCCCTGCATCACGTTTCCGTGTGACGGATGCCACCGGACGACAGGTGCATGCGGCCACGCGGACCGGCACCGGCCTCATCGAACTGGATGTTCAAGCCCTGTCCATGGGTAGCTATCAGGTGGAAGTGAATGACGGCTCGCATTCGGCGATCGGCCGCTTCGTGAAGCAGTGAGCCTTCTTGCCAAGAAGCAGAGCGCCCCGTCCTGTTCGGACGGGGCGCTCTGCGTTGACTCCACCCTACTGTTGATCAACACCAACGAACCAAGAAGCTCTTCGCACGTTCCTTTGCGCCGTGGAACGCTATCTCTACCTCCTCCTCGACCTCGGGAGCATCGCGTTCCCGCTGCTGGCGAGCTTCGAACCCCGGATCCGTTTCCGGGCGAAGTGGAGCGGACTATTCGCCGGGATCGGCGTGATGATGCTGGTCTTCATCCCGTGGGATGTGGCCTTCACGGCAGCAGGCGTTTGGGGTTTCAACCCGCGCTATCTGATCGGGGTCGACCTATTCGGTCTGCCCCTGGAGGAATGGCTCTTCTTCCTCTGCATCCCATACGCCTGCCTGTTCCTGTACGAAGTGATGCGCTATGCATTGCCCCGCGATGTGCTCGCGAAGATCGCTCGTCCGCTCAGCATCGGTTTGATCACCCTCCTGCTCCTCATCGGACTCCTCCATTTTGACCGGCTGTACACGAGCATCACCTTTCTCTTGTGCGCTGCGTTCTTGTCCTACCACCTCTTCATCGCGCGGAGTGAATGGCTCGGGCGGTTCTACCTGGGCTATGCCATCAGCCTGATCCCCTTCCTCCTGGTGAACGGCATGCTCACGGGCTGGCTGATCCCGGAACCGGTGGTATGGTACAACAATGCGGAGAACCTCGGCATCCGGATCAACACCATCCCGATCGAGGACAGCATGTACATGTTGCTGATGCTGTTGATCGTGACGACGTTCCATGAGCGTGGGTCGAGGCGGTGATCGACGCCTGCATCGTTCCTCGGCACTCACGCTCGCCGATGGTCGATCAGAGGTATCAGCCACGCGTCATCTCCCGACGCCAGCGTACGAAACCGACCACCGCAAGCCCGATGTAAACCACCATGAGCACGGCGTATCCATTGAAGCCGACCAGGCGGTTGTACACCACACCCACCGCGTCACCCACAAGGTAGTAGAGCCAGCTCTCCAGGATCTTGCGGCTCATGAGCCAGGTGGCCACGAGCGCCGAGGCGGTGATGAAGGCCTCCATCAACAAGTGGTCGTTATCCGCTGCGAAACGACGCAGAAGCGCCACCAGCACCGCTGACCCGGCGAGTGTGACCGCGATCCATACCGCGTGTCGCATCCAAGACATGCGGACGACCGGAAGTGCGGCTTCATCACGCCCCCAGTTGAACCAGCCGTAGACGCCCATGGCCGCATAGAAGAAGTTGAGCGCCGCCATGAGCCAGGCGAGCTGCCGCGCATAGAGGTAGACCCCGATCGCCGAGGCCACGAAGCCGGTCAACCAACCGATGCGTTTCTCGCGCCCAAGCAGGTACGCGAAGGCGATGTTGAGGATGACCGAGGTCCACTCCAGCACATCGTACAGGGTGATCGCCATGCCTGGTTCACATCCCGCAGTTGCAGGGCTGGCTGAAGAAGATCTTCGTGGAGGGCAGCAGGCTCTGCAGGTGCTCCATCTCCGGCACGTCGAATTGGATGGCGCGCAGATCAAGGAAGCGGAGCGCCTGCATATCGGCCATCTCTTCCGGGAAGTCGGCGAGATCGTTGTCCCACAGGTCGAGGGAGACGAGTTCCTTCAACGATCCGACACATCGCGGCAGACCTGTGAGCGCATTGCGGCTCAGGTCGAGACGCTTCAGGTGGGTGAGCTTGCAGAGGCCCTTCGGCACATCCGTGAGCTTGTTCTTCGATGCACGGAACTCCTGCAGGTACTTCAACTCCTGAAGACGTTCCGGCAATTCCTTGAACTTGTTGTTGCTGAGGTCGAGCGCGTTCAGATTCTTCAACTGGAAGAAGGCTTCCGGCAGCTCCTTCATCTTCTGACCAGAAAGGTCGAGCCGGTACACCTTGTCCGGCTCCGCCAGTGCACGCTGCAAGCTGCGGTAGGTACGTACGCTGTCCAGCGCCACGGCATCCAACAATTGGGCGTGCAGTGATGCTGCGCACAGAACAAGGAAGAGTAGGAGGCCGATCCTCATGCGTTCTTCAGTCGTTGACGTGCGAAAGCCTCATCCTGTTGCATCTGTCGCTTCAACGCGTCCAGTCCCTCGAATCGCATGTCGCCCCGCACCCGTTCCAAGCATCGTACCGTGATCACCTCGCCATACAGGTCGCGGTCCAGTCCGAAGAGGTTCACCTCCACGCTGCGGTGCGGTACCACCTGTTCGATCGTCGGTCGTTCGCCGATGTAGAGCATGCCGCCGAAGTGGCCTTCCCTCAACTCGACGCGCACCACGTACACCCCATCCGCAGGAATGAGCTTGAACGGATCGATGCCGCCGATGTTGGCCGTGGGATAACCGAGCGTGCGGCCCACTTGATCACCCTTCACCACCACACCGGAGAGTGAATACGGATAACCGAGCTGCTCATTGGCCGTGCCGATATCGCCATCCAGCAAGGCCTGGCGGATCTTGGTGCTGCTCACCTTCACATGGTCCACCTCCTGCGCTGGGATCTCCTCCACGCTGAAGTCATATGCTTCACCATACTGGCGCAGCACCTTCAGGTCACCCTCTCGGTTGCGACCGAAGCGATGGTCGTAGCCGATCACCACGGCGTGCACCCCGATGCCACCCACGAGCACATCGCGCACATACTCCGCCGCATGCATCCGGGAGAACTCACGGCTGAAGGGCACTACCAGCAAGTGGTCCAGACCGGCCGCTTCCAGCTGCGCGGCCTTCTCCTGCTGGGTGTTGAGCAACTTCAGGTCGTTGTCGCCGGGGAAGAGCACCATGCGCGGGTGCGGATGGAAGGTGAAGAGCACACTTTCGCCGCCTTCCTTGCGCGCCACGGCCGTGAGGCGCTCGAGGATCTTGCGGTGCCCACGATGCACGCCGTCGAAGGTGCCCGTGGTGAGCACGGGTCGGCGCACGTTCTTGAATGCGGCGATGTCGGTGTGGACCTGCATGGGTTGCATCCCGCCTCAGCTGGAGGGGCGGTGCGAAGGTCGGGCACGCGGTGATCGCTCGGGCAGCGACCAGATGAAATGGACTGTCTATCTTTCGTTGAATACTCCCGGATCAATACCCCCAGCCATGGACCGACCACTACGTGCAACCGCGTTGATCATGGCCGGGTCGATGTGCGGTTTGATCCAGGCCCAAACGTGGTGCCTTCCCGGCGCCGTATGGGAGGACAATGTGGTCGGCTGGGCTTGGGAAGGATGTGAGACGCGCACCTACACCGGTGATACGCTCATTGAAGGCCAGCTGTGCCAGACCATACACGTTTGGAATAGGTCCTATAGCTACTTGGACGAGGAACTTTCGACCGCAGAGTACGACATGCATACCCGCTTGGACAACGGCGTGGTCTATGCACTGTGGCCCGAAGATGGAACGTGGTATTCCGACACTCTCTACTGGCTCACGGCACCCGTGGGCGCACGATGGAACGTGTTCGGAGCAGAGGGGATGTGTCCTGCTGGTGAAAGGTGGGTGGAAGTACTATCGATCGAAAACCGTGTGATCAATGGCCTGACAATACAGGTGCGTCAATTGGGCAACGACATTTTGTCCGGCGAGATGGTAGTCACTGCGGAAATGATCGACAGGATCGGGACTCCATTGCTTTCCATACCTCCACCGTGTGTGATCGGAGAGGCGTTCGGCGTGACCGTGTCCTATAGCGATGATATTTGGGAGGGCTTTGATAGCGGAGAAAGCTCCAACTGCGAACTCTTCCCCAACAGTCTGCGCGAGCTACAGCGGGCGCAACAGCACACCATTTCGTTCGGTCCTGACGGACGCGCCCTCACCATTCAGGCGGCTGGAGGTTCTGGCGGGCTCTATGCCCTGTTTGATGTGCGCGGTAAGTCGATCCAGCAAGGTCGCTATTCGGGCGGAGGCACCACCATCGGGCTGGGCGAGCTAACACCGGCGATGTACCTCGTCCGCCTCACCACCAGCACTGGGCAGCAAGAAGTGGTGAAATTCCAGATACCATGAAGTGGCACGTGATAACATGCTCGCTGTTGACCGCCTTACACGGCACTGCCCAACCTCCGCTCCCCTTCCCCACCGGGGATGTTCGTTGGACCGTGAATTCGATCCAGATGGGAGCCAGTTATCCATCCACCACCTACGTCACCATGGGCGATTCCACCTTCAATGGCTTCACCTACCGAAAGATCGGGCGGGTGGAGAACATGGGATCACCCTGGCAACCCGAAGACCTCATTTACTGCGGCAGCTTGCGCGACGACAGTGGACGATGGCTGTTCGTGCCATCGTGGAGCGCCGAAGAATACCCCTTGTTCGACTTCACCGGGGTCGTTGGTGACACAGTGAGCATGCATAACCCCGGCACTACGGTCGACCCAGTGGACTACGTGGTGCAAGCGATCAGTACGGTGGCAACCTTGGCTGGTGAGCGGCGCATGTGGACTCTGCAACCACCCGAATACCCCGGCTTCGATGAGTACTTCATCGAAGGGATCGGTTCGACCTATGGCCTATTTGGCCACGGGATCTTCCTATTCGACGTTGGCTCACAACTCGTCTGTATGGAACAGAACGGAGAACTGATCTACCGGATCCCCGAAGCCGAGAGCTGTCTTTATCTCTCCACAAATACGTCAGACCTCGAGAATGACCTCCAGATCGCGATCAGCCCGAATCCTGCGAACGAAGAGATAAGGCTGGGACTGCCCCAAACCGACCTCACGACCGCAACCATCTCACTTCACGATGCGCTCGGTCGTTCGGTACCGGTCGGCCTGGAACGATCCGGGCAGAACATGATACTGGATGTCACCCAACTCAGCACCGGACTCTACACGGTTACGGTGTCGACTCCCGGCTTGCCCGTGACCTCCGCGCGGGTGATGGTGGAGCGTTGATCGGGATCAGGCCGTTCGCTATTCGCTGCTGACGGGTTGGTGCTCGTCGGCTCCATGCAGCCTGCTCCCTGGCAAGCCGAGGCCCCGTTCGTGAAGCGATAAGGGGCTAAAGGCCAGTAGCCCGAAGCCAGCAGCGCATTCCAATTTCCCCACACTCTTTCAACATCCTATCCACACCATTGGTCCATCCGGTGCCAAGCCCTACCTTCGCGGCCGCAAACCCGGGAGCCATCCCTCCCGAACCGCATAATCAGCTCATGTCCAAGCACATCGGAAAGGTCGTCCAGGTCATCGGACCCGTGGTCGACGTTCGCTTCGAGGCCGGTAAGGACCTGCCCAACATCTACGACGCCCTCCACGTGACCCGTCCCGACGGCAGCGTGCTCGTGCTGGAGACCCAGCAGCTCATCGGCGAGGACACCGTGCGTGCCATCTCCATGGAGAGCACCGACGGCCTGAGCCGCGGCGCCGAAGTGACCGCCCAAGGCATGGCCATCAGCATGCCCGTGGGCGATGCGATCAAAGGCCGCCTGTTCAACGTGACCGGCACGGCCATCGACGGCATGAAGGCGGTGAACACCGGCAAGACCTACCCCATCCACCGCGAAGCACCGAAGTTCGACGAGCTGAGCACCAGCACCGAGGTCCTCTTCACCGGGATCAAGGTGATCGACCTGATCGAACCCTACGCCAAGGGTGGTAAGATCGGTCTGTTCGGTGGTGCCGGTGTGGGCAAGACCGTATTGATCCAGGAGCTGATCAACAACATCGCCAAGGGCCACAGCGGCTACAGCGTGTTCGCCGGCGTGGGTGAGCGCACCCGTGAGGGGAACGACCTGCTCCGCGAGATGATCGAGGCCGGCATCATCAAGTACGGCGACGACTTCAAGCACAGCATGGAGCACGGCGGCTGGGACCTGAGCAAGGTGGACTACAAGGGACTGGAGAGCAGCCAGGCCACCTTCGTGTTCGGTCAGATGAACGAGCCTCCCGGAGCACGTGCCCGCGTGGCGCTGAGCGGCCTCACCATCGCCGAGTACTTCCGCGATGGCGATGAGCAGAGCGGCGGTCGCGACATCCTCTTCTTCGTGGACAACATCTTCCGCTTCACCCAGGCGGGTTCCGAGGTGTCCGCCCTGCTCGGTCGTATGCCGAGCGCCGTGGGTTACCAGCCCACACTGGCCACCGAGATGGGGGCCATGCAGGAGCGCATCACCTCCACCAAGCGTGGTTCCATCACCTCCGTGCAGGCGGTGTACGTGCCTGCGGATGACCTGACCGACCCTGCGCCTGCGACGACTTTCGCCCACCTCGATGCCACCACGGTATTGAGCCGGAAGATCGCCGAGCTCGGCATCTATCCTTCCGTGGACCCGCTGGACAGCACCAGTCGGATCCTCACCCCCGCGGTGGTGGGCAACGAGCACTACGACTGTGCCCAGCGCGTGAAGGCCCTCCTCCAGCGTTACAAGGAGCTGCAGGACATCATCGCCATCCTCGGCATGGACGAACTGAGCGAGGACGACAAGATGGCCGTCTTGCGCGCCCGCAAGGTGCAGCGCTTCCTGAGCCAGCCCTTCTTCGTGGCCGAGCAGTTCACCGGTATCCCCGGTGTGATGGTGCCGATCGAGGAGACCATCAAGGGTTTCAACATGATCATGGACGGCCAGATGGACGAGTACCCCGAGAGCGCCTTCAACCTGAAAGGGAACATCGAGGACGTGATCACCGCCGGCAAGAAGATGCTGGCCGATGCCGCCAAAGCCTGAGCCTCACCCCCGGCCTCTCTCCCAAGGAGAGGGGAGGAATGCGCCAGAACAGAACCAATTCAATGAAGGTCGAGATCATCACCCCGGACAAGGAGCTCTTCAAAGGCGAAGCCAGCTACGTGGGCGTTCCCGGCGTGGACGGCAGCATGGGCTTCCTGAACAACCATGCCCCGCTGATCACCGTACTGCGTGCCGGTGAGGTGAAGGTGAAGACCGACACCGGCGAGCAGCTGTTCCCGGTGAAGGGTGGCGTGGTGGAGGTGAGCAACAACACCGTGATCGTCCTGGCCGAATAAGCCACCGACATCAGTGCGCCTCCTGGCGGAGTAAAACTCAGTTGAGGGGACGTGCTGGAGGAAGGCATCCGCAAGGGTGCCTTTCGTCGTTTACATGGTCCCGCGCGATGGCACGGATCAGCATCGGGAATTACCCGGTGGATGACATCCCTAACTTGGCACTACCCCTTGGACCATTCCATCATGCATCGCTCGCTCCATTTCATCCTGCCCGCTTTGATCCTTTGGTCCACCCTGCCGACACTGCGGGCCGACCATTACGCCGGTGGCAGCCTCACCTATGAGTGCATGGGCAACAACTTCTACCGGATCAACCTCGACCTGCTGCTCGACTGCTCCAACAACACGCTCGCCGCGCAGAACCTCAACCTCGTGAGCGACTGTGGGGTCATCTTCACGCTCAACAACATCCCGCAGATCGCGAACGAGGAGATCTCCCAGGTGTGTTCCGGGGCGTTCACGACATGCAATGCAGGAGCCCTTTCCGGCCTGCGTCGGCGTCGCTTCCAGCAGACCGTCTTCCTCTCTCCCTGCGATGGATGGACCATCAGCTGGTACGTGTGTTGTCGCAATACCTCCGAGAACCTCACTGGTGGACCCGGCCTCTACCTGGAGACCAAACTCAACAACTTCAACGGCATCTGCGACATGTCCCCGGCGGTGGCGAACGAGTCCAGCCCCACGGTATGCGCAGGACAGCCGGTGGAGTACAACCCGGGCTATTACGACCCCGATGGACACCGGATGAGCTTCGACCTCATCGCTGCACGCTACGCAGCACCTTTACCCACGCCCACCAATTACCGCCCCGGCTTCAGCGGTACCGCCCCCATCCCGGGCATCGTGTTGGATCCAGTGACCGGCCAGCTGTCCTTCACCCCCACCGTCACCGGCCGTTATATCGTGGTGCTGAAGGTGACCGCGTACAGTGCGACGAACGCGGTGATCGGCACCGTGATGCGCGACTTCCTGGTCACCGTGGTGAATTGCGCCAACCCACCCCCCGTGCCGAACGCTCCCGTGGTCACCGGTGCCACGCTCGTCGGTCCGCATGCGATCACGGCCTGTGATGGGGTACCCTTCTGTGTGGACCTTTCCTTCACAGATGCCAATGCCGCTCAAGCGGTCACCCTGGTCTCCAACGCGCTGGCCCGGCTCCCTGGCGCAACGTATGGCCTGACCGGCACGAATCCGGTGGTGGCCACCTTGTGCTGGACACCGGACCTCGGCCACCGCTACACCAACATCCATTTCCGAGCCACCGATCCCAGCTGTCCCATTCCGAACGTCACCTCCACCGCGCTCTTCATCCAGGTGGATCCCATACCCGCCGTGCCGCCCGATGCAGGGATCGATGGCACGATCGTCCGCTGCCCCGATGATCCGCCGATCGATCTGTTCTCCGCCTTGGGCGGCACACCGGAGACGGGCGGCACGTGGACCTTCATGGGTGCGCCGCATGGACCCACCTACCAATATGGAACGGATAGCCCCGGTGACTACATCTATACCGTGGTGGGGGCATCCCCCTGCGCCACCTCATCGGCGACCGTGACCGTGCTGGAAGGCTCGGTGGGCCTCACCCTCGAACTGCAGAGCGGCACCACCGCACCAGGCACCGTGACCTACGAAGTGCTGGACGAGACGGGCACGAGCACGCTCCTGAGCGGCAACAACCCGATCCCCGCCAACAGCATCGGCACGGCAGCGCTCTGCCTGCCCGATGGTTGCTATCAGTTGCGCGTGATCGACAACGCCGGCGATGGCCTCCTGGGCTACATCCTGCGCGAAGCCGGACCCAACGGTCGCCGGCTGATCGACGATCGCATGAACATGAGCGATGGCGTGAGCCAGATCGCCGGAGCGGGCACGTTCTGCCTTCCGCTGGGAGAGGTTGAACCCATCTGGAGCAGCTGCGACAAGCTGGACTGGGTGGACAACAAGTTCATCGTGTGCCATGCCAACGCGGCGGTCACCGCGCAATATGGTGTCACCAATGCCACCAGCGGGTACGAGTTCTGGTTCTTCGATCCGAACGGCACGTACAGCTTCCGTCGGTTCCGCAGCCACGCCACCAGCGACGGCACCGGCAGTGGTGCGCTGCGCGCGTGCCATTTCAAGATCAACGGTTGGGTCAATACGGTGGCCACGCCTCACATCCCGGCCAACATCCTGCTGAACGTTCGCGTGCGCGGCCGCGTGGCCGGTAACAACCTGGCCTTCGGCCCGGCCTGCCTGTTCAAGATCGACCCCTCGTTGGCCACCTGCCCGCGTGTGGAACTGCAGGACGACCCGGCGAACGTGGATGACTACAGCTGTGGGGTGAGCCGCGACTTCGGCGGACCGAGCAACCCGGGCAACCGCATCCACGCCGATCCACCGCAACCCATTCCCGTGGTGGCGAGCAATCAGGTGCGCTACCAGTTCCGCTTCCGTATCACCGGTGAAGGCATCTGCATCGTGCGACCGCCGCAGACAAGTGCCCGCATGGTGCTGAACTGGACGAACGGTACGCCGCTGGAATGCAGCAAGACCTACGAGGTGGATGTGCGCGTGAGCCTCGATGGCGGTGCCACCTGGTGCTTCGGCCCGGCCGGTAGCAGCGCAGCGGTCGCTTGTGCGGATACCGAGGACTGGGGCAAGGTCTGCCTGGTGACCATCAACCCGTGCGCAGCTGCCGATGGTGGAAGCAATGCCCTTGCGGGCAACGACGGTCAGGGCGAGCATAGCGTGGCCCTGTATCCGAACCCGAACCGTGGCGATCAACTCTACCTGAACGTGAGGAATGTGCAGGAGGGTGTGAACACCGTGAACGTGGATGTGTACGACCTCACCGGCAAGCGTGTGTTGGTGCGCACCATCGCGGCGAAGGTTGGTGTCGTCAACGGTGCGATCCATCTCGGCGGCGATCTCGCTGGTGGCCTCTACCTGGTGAACATCACCGCAGGAGACAAGAAGTACACCGAACGGTTGGTGATCCAACCGTAGACGGCCCCTTTCACGAATGGTGCCAGACCAAGCACCACATACCGATCGCCCAGCGCGCCGAGGTGCCGCTGAGGCCACAACTGCGGATGCCTGGCAAGGTCCTCTTCTTGCGTCGGCCATTCGTGCAATTACCCGACCGGTCTTCCAGCATTGGCCTTTCGTACCAGAGCAGGAAGGTGGATCCGATGGATGTGGCCGCCAGTGATCAAAGCCCGTACAGCACGGCGAGGTCAACGACCATGGCAAGGCACACGCTCCCGCATTGCCCCCGAACAGCCTTGTGGATGGCGGGCCCTACGCGCCCTTCCGCTTCAGCACCAGCCCGGCGACAGCTCCCATGGCCGCGCTCCACGCGGTGTTGGCGATCACCTCCACCACGGCCACGCTCATCGTCGTGTACCAGTTCATGAAGGCCAGGAACATCAGACCCATGCTGGCATAAACACCGAAGCCGACCACTGCACCCACGACCAGACCGGGGATGGCACCGTGCGCCGCGCTTCTGGCGCAGACCCAGGCCAGCACGAGGCCAAAGAGCAGATTCGATAGGAAGACGAGACCCAGGTTCATCTCCGCCTCGGGCTTGTGCAATCCCTCGTAATGCATCACACCGGCCTCGAAGTAATCCATCATCAGCATCCCGAAGAGGACCCAGCCGAGCAGGAATCCGGCCACGCCGGAAGCGAGGCCAGCCAACAGTACACGTGTGTTCATGTTGATGGGGTTTGGTGTACTGCCAAGGTAGGCCCACCACCTCGGGGTGGCCGGTCGCGGTGCCCTCATGATCACACCATGGATCGTGTACAAGGCGCCCGGACCCCGCGAACGGACCTATCTGGATCAGCGTCAGCCGCCACTCCACTCATCCATCCTGCGCGTCCGTGTTACCCCCGGCCACCTTCAAGCGCGCCTCGGCACGGCGTTCCTCCTCCAACAACTCCTTGATGTCGGCGGCCAGCACGAACTCACCGAGCAGGATGGCCAGGCGGCGTGCCTTCACCAGTCGCTCCCGCACCATGGCGCTGAGCCTGGCGGTGATGTGTACCGCCTTGGAATAGAGCCAGCGGTCCGGCGCGGGTTTCTTCACCGCGTGCCGCAGATCGTTCAGCTCGGTGGCCAGGTCGGCACAATCGCACGGATAGGGTTTGCGATCGCCCCATTTACGCAGGGCCGTCATCAGCTTATCGGCCCGGGCCTGCAGCTCACGGGCACGGGCCAGCACCTGATCACGCAAGGCATGAAGTCCGAGACGCTTCGATGCGCTGTTCAATTGTCTGGGCAGCTGGCGGAAGACGAAGAAGGCTTCATCCAATTTCACCTCCAGCATGCGAACGAATGATCGGGTGGCCATGGTGATGGGGTTAGGCCCATGGAGGGCGAAGCGCGTGCCACCGCCTTGGAGAAGATCACCTTCATCGAAAATCCAGCCCCATTCGTCGATCCTGAATGTATTTCCGTGGAGTTTTCCAGCGCACCGGTCCGGTTTCCCGGGAGTGTGGGTGGGCGGCGGGCTTTCCTTCGCCAGCAAGAATTCTGTGGAGTTCGCTCCCCAGGACCTGCCTGCGATCTCTCCCTATGCTCCTGAACATCATTCTCGTCGTCCTCTATTTCATCATCCTGGGCTATGCGGCCTACCGCTTCTGGTGCCTGGATAAGGAGGATCGAGAGGAGGATATGGATCAATGACGCAGCTGAGCCGCACATGAAGGCGCGCCACACCGATCACCGCGCATCCACATACACCCTCAATCGCGCGAGGTCGCGACCGAAGTCCATGCCGCTGAGCTTCTCCGCGGTCTCCCAGCCCGTGGCCACATAGCCCACGTTGTTCGGGTCCTCCCGCTCCAGGTAACCCAGGACCTCCTTCAAGGAACCCGCATTGCCGATCTCGGCCAGGTTCCGCACCGCATTCGTGCGCAGTCCCAGGTCCGGATCATGCAGGGCTTCGTACAGGATCTCCCGCGAGGCATCGGCGTTGATGTGCCTGCACGCATCCACCGCTGCGCCACGGGCCCAGCGCGTTCCCGTTTCCGCGATCCGCCGCACGATGGGCAGGTGCTCCACGGACTTGTTACCTGCAATGCCGGAAACCAGGTACACCTGCATGGTCTCGTCCGTGCTCTTCGCGTACCGATCGATGAGATCCAGCCCGCGCGGGTCCAAGGTCTCGAACACCGCGTCAAGGAGATAGGGCAGCTCCGGATCCGCAACCAGGCACTGGGCATGGAGCACATCGCGTGCGCGCTGCGAATTCGCATCCCTCAAATGGCGCATGGCCGCCTCGCGCATGTCCTTATCCTGGGCGGTGTCCTGCACCATGGCGATGCACAACTGCAGGGTATGTGGGTTCTGTTCCTGGACGAGCAGATGGAAAAAGCGGTCCATTTCCTCCTGATGCTTCCGGGCGAAATTCTCCTCCTCGCAGTAGGTGACGCGCACCGGTGCCGTGCTCGTACGCAAGGTGTCATACGGTGCGTTCCAATGCGGGAAAACCATGTCCGCCTTCACCGTATGCTGCCATTCCCGCAAGGCATAACAGCTCCGGTCCCAGGAGCTCTCAGGTCGTTCGATCACGTAATGGGCCACCAAGGCGGGCTCGTTACGCTTCAGATGGATGCCATAGTCCCATTCCTTCGGCGGTCCACTGTGCAACCCGCGGAAGATGGATGAGTCGCGTATCGCGACCGTACTTGTGGGCACCGCTCGGTAGCGCTCGTCGAACACGCGGAGCTCAAAGTTGACCTCGCGCCGCAATGCCATGCGGTGGCTCTTCTTAGGTCCGGTATACTCCGCGTACACCTCGCATAAGAGGCCGTAGGCACCATCCTTCACCACCAGGCCGAAATGGATGTGGTCGCACTTCGGCCCCCACTCATTGGGTTGGGCTACCGCAGCGGAAGCAAGCAGGTAGAAGAGGGCCGCATAGGTCAAGCGCATGGGGCAAGTATCGTGATCCTGTGCCTATGGGATGCAGCCCTGTGACCGATCGCACAACGTTCATCACCTGCGCCCGCTGAAAGCCAAGGCCGAACACGCGCGGAGGGTACGGGTGCTCAACGGTCCTGTCCACGCAAGTGTGCACCCACGCTGCCAGCGCCTCCAATCACTTCAAGTACACCCGCTCCTTCGGCGGTGTGCCCTCTTCGGGTGCATCGCTCTTGGGGTTGGGAGGCGTGGGATCAGCCGGGTGCTCGGTATCAGGCTGCAGTGGTTGACCTGGATGGTCAGGCACCTCACGCGGCGTGCGCGTGGGGGTGCCCGGCACAGGGTCCGGGGTCGGCTTCGGCCCCGGCTCCGGCACATCGGGCTTCGGGGTACCCGGGTGCGGATCAGGCTTGGTCGGCTTCGTGGGATCCGGCTTGTCGCCGGAACGGTCGGGTACGGTCGTGTTCTTCATGGCATCTGGTTCTGGCAACGCCCATCGGCGTTGAGCTACATGAACCGTTCGACGCAAAGTCCGGGCCTCCCCGGCTCATGCACGCCTTGGGCGTGCGCCTGAGGCATCCGTTGCCGTTGTTGTGCAGTTCAGTGGTGTCCGCTCCCCGCGCACGACCGCGACCGCATCACGAGGACTTCGCCTTCTTGCGCCCGCTGCCGCTCTTCTTGCCACCACCATCCTGCTTGTTCACCATGGCCCAGGTGATGCGCCCGGCCTCCTTCGTGGTGTGCCCGCGCTTCTTCTCACTCTCCTCGATGTGCTCCGCCTGGCGCTTCTGCTTGTCCGTGTAGGCTGACTTGTCTCCGCGTGGCACCGTTGTGTTTTTCCCACGCGGCACACACACCATGCCACCGGACCTCCATGCGAGGTGAGCAATGCGAACGTCAACGCCGCTGCTTGCTGGGCCTGTTGGGTGTGCTGAACCGGCTGCTGCCGATGTTGCCCGGTTGGTCCCCAGTTCCGGTATCCGCCCGGTCACCTGCGGTGGCGTCCAGTTCCATGCGCGCCATCACCCGGCCATCACCGGGCTCCACGGTGTGGTGGAAGCCGGGCACACCGAGCTGCGCCAAATAGGTCATGCAGGCGGCCTTGCAGGCAGCACAGGCATCGGCACAGGTCCGGCAATGATCCATGTCATGCCGGCGGCACTCGGCCTCGCAGGCCTGGCAAATGGCGATGCACTGTTCCAATACACCGCTCAGGTGCGGGGAGTTCCGTGCGAGGTAACGCGCGGTCAGCGTGCACATGTCCGCGCAGTCCAGGTCCGTGCGGATGCAGGTGGTCATCTTCCTGATCTCCTTCTCATCCAGGCAGCGGTCCGCGCAAGTCTCGCTTGCGGCTACACAGTTCATCAGGTGCGTCAATACGTCGGCGGTCGCTAGGCTTCTCATCGGTGTTCGGATCAATTGGTTCTGCCGTGGAAGGCACAATGGCCATGCCACCACCATCCAGGCCGAACAGGGTGTTACCGGAAAATGCCGATGCCCGGTGATCGACAGACCGCACCGGCTTTCCGGGATCGCGCCTCGAACGATAGCGGGCATCTGGCGGACCAGCCAACGGCAGGTGTCCGATGCCTCGTTCCTACAACCCTTACGCCTGCGGCCGTGTCTTCATCCTCCATTGCGCCTCCACTCTCCGGAGCGGGAACATCCACTGCCAGCCCGGTTCGAACAGGAAACCCACGCCATGCTCCGTCCCCGGATCGAGGCGCAGGATACCCACTCCCCCATCCGCCACCAGGCTATGGTCCAATTCCGTGAAGGGACATACCATCACCGCCTCCGTGCCGCTGTCGCCCGGAAGCATGCGTGCGGAGGTGTAGGCATGTAATTCCTGGTGACCATCGCATTGGAACAAGGAGCCGAAGCGTGGCGATCCGCCCACCTCCTCCTTGGTGCGCACAATGGGGATCATTAGTTGCGCGGTGGCCAGCCGCTTCACCAACAGCTCGCGGTCACAACGCGCCTGCGTTTCCGTGAACCGGAGCATGGCGGCGCGCAAACCCATGTTCTCCCGTTCTATCCTTACTACTCTATCTAATTCCTCGTGCATAATAGGCGGTGTACCGATGAATGGAATGTCCACTGAAGGTAAGCATTGCAACCGCGAAGACACACCCCGATCCGACGGGTATGCATCAGGCTGTGATGTCGGGCGCTCCTGCTTCGGTGGATGAGCTCCGTGAACCCCGTTGGGGCAGTTGCGATGCCACCCGTGTGCGCTGATCAAGAGATGGACACGGGACCACTGCCCGCTCCCGGCACCGCTGTGGTCCGTTCTTTGAAGAGGACGGATGCGCGTGCGTGGTACCAACGCGATCGCCTCCGCTGCGCACGCTCATTAGCTTCGTGAAGATGGAGATGCAGTTATGGATCATCCTGGACCTGGGTATCGCCGCCATACTCGCCGGTGTGGTGGGCCTGGAGCGCGAACTGGGGGCCAAGCCGGCGGGGCTGCGCACGCACATGATCATCGGTGCGGTGGCCACGCTCTTCGTGCACATGGGCCAGGTGGCCGTACGCGAGTTCCTGCATGAGCTTCCACCCGGCATCAACATCAACACCGATCCACTCCGCATCTTCGAGGCCATCGTGGTGGGCGTGAGCTTCATTGGCGCGGGAACCATCATCCGCACCCCCGATGGGAAGAGCGTGCAATACCTCACCACCGCGGCCTCCCTCCTGCTCAGTGCCGGTATCGGCATGGCCGTGGGTTGCCAGCTCTACCTCCTGGCCGTAGGGGTGGCCTTGCTCGCCTTGGTCATCACCCGCTTCATAGCCCATGTGGAGGCCGCACTGCCCAGCCCCCCAACAACCGACAAGGAGGGCAAGCAGGTGGACTGAGGTCGTGAGGTGCCTCCCACGCGCCGGATGGTGAATGGATACCTTGGTCGTACCCGGCGAACGAAGCATGGGCATTGAGCACCGAGAAATGGAAGAAGCCCTGGGAAGCACCACCGATCATCTACTCGCCGCCCTGCGCGAGAGCTGGCTGCACTTCGTGGAACAGGTGCCGGCCATCCTGCTGGCCATCCTCATCATCGCCGCCGGGTTGCTGCTGGCGGATCGTCTTTCCCGGTTGGGCAGAAGGATCATTGCCGAACGGACGGAGGACCCCTTGATGACGGGCTTCCTCACCAAGACCATCAAGCTCGTCCTGGGCACCCTGGTGGTGCTCTTCGCGCTGCGGGTGGCCGGCCTCAACGGCATCGCCACGGGGCTCTTCGCTGCGGCCGGTGCTGGTGCCATCGTCATCGGCTTCGCCTTCCGCGACATCGGGGAGAACTTCATCTCGGGCATCATCCTCGCCTTCAACCGCCCCTTCCAGGTGGATGATACCGTGGCCATCGGGGACATCTTTGGCAAGGTGAAGGCCATGGAGTTCCGCTACACCAAGCTCAAGACCTTCGATGGGCGCGATGTGTACATCCCCAACAGCGATGTGATCAAGAAGGCCGTGTACAACTACACCGAGGATGGCTTCTACCGGCTGGAGTTCGGCGTGGGGCTGGCCTATGAGGATACCCTGGAGGATGCCCGCCAGCTCATCCGCACCACCGTGCTGGCCTGCGAAGGCGTGTATACCGATGCGGACCACGAGGTGCTGGTGGAGGTGGATGAGCTGGCGGTGAGCACGGTCAATTTCGTCGTGCGGTTCTGGGTGGAGACCCTGGACTACCGCAAGCGCGCGCTCATGATCAAAGGGCGGGTGATCACCGCCGTGAAGGAGGCGTTGGAGGCGAAGGGCTTCAGCCTACCCGCGGACATCAAGGAGATCAAGCTATACGGCGGCCAGGCGTCCATTCCGGTGGTGCTGCGGAAGGAGGGGGATGGGGGGTAGTGGTCGGGATCGACCACTTGGCGAGCGGTCATGCGTGACCGGGAGTGGCCCGGCAGCGATAGCCATCGCACGGAACAACGGAATGGCGCACTGCATGACCGGCAGCGGTCGCAGGCCTCCGATCAGTCGTTCACATACGCCCAGCGCAGCACCTACCACTCGGTGCTCAGCCAGCTGCGATCCGGGAAGATCCAGCGGCCGCTCACGTTCTTCACCAGGAAGAGCTTGCGCTCCTGGTTGCGCCCATTCAACACCTCCACCAGGCAATGCCGTTTGGGGTCTTCCGGCAAGGTGGCGGTATCGGTCCATGGCCCTGCCGCGTTCATGGGGACAAGTTGCGAAGCAATGCGGTCAGGTGGATATGTGGCGCGTACGATGCTGGGGTGGAGAACCGGTGGCGGACAACGACGTTGCACTCAAAGCTGCAGGGTCCTCTTCGAGAGACCCTGCAGAGGTTTAAAGTTGCGAAGCAACGCGGTCAGGTGGATATGCGGCGCGTACGATGCTGGGGTGGAGATACGGTGGCGGACAATGACGTTGCACTCAACGCTGCAGGGTCCTCTTCGAGTGACCCTGCAGAGGTTTAGAGGTTCAGAGGTACAAAGGGCGAGTTATACGCTCCAGGGATAGACACCCGCATTGGCATGTTGATATCCTGGCATTCAACCCGTGCAAGGCTGGGTCCGAAGTACTTCATTCAGCTATCTTTGTACTGAACCACTGAAACGGCGAATGCTGCGTAGGTGGTGTTCCGGGTGGGCCTCGTGCCCACCTTTTCTTTAGGTGGATCTCGGATACATCACGACCCCATACGGGTCAGCCGTGCTAGCCTGGATGTTCAGTACGGGCCGCAACCGGTCCATCCACTGATGGACCATGGCATGATCCACCATCTTCGGCATACGATTCGGAAATGCGCCAACGCCTTGTGTTGCGACCACGTAGAGATAGACGATGTTGCTCACCACATCCACCAGCTGGATGAAGTGGGACTCTTTGGAATCCTTGGGCAATGGGTCCTCAATAAGCGTTCGGATCTCCTGACGATAGGAACCTTCGGCGAACTTGGAGGGTATGAAATTGATCTTCTGTATACGCCTGGTGGTAGCCCGCATTTTGCCCACGCGGCCATTGTCCGTAATGATCAAGAAGCGTTCGTTCGGTTGGAATTTGACCCTTAAGTCGTTCTCGATCCGCTGTACTGAATAGGTTACGGCCTTGTCCAGAACAGGATAATCAGCCCTGCGGATATGCGCCTTTACGATCGCTATGTTCAGTAGCCTGGCGTCCAATGAAGCGATCATGTCGCAACACTCTCCGATGATAGCCACCCGGTGTTCATCGGTAATGCCAAAGTCGCGATAGGGGTTCTTGTTCAACAACAACTCCTTGCTATGGATCTCGAGCTTTACCGGGAAGCCATATCGCTCCTTCAAGTGCTTGCGGAACCTTTGGATACGGTCGTAGTTCCCTTGCCAGTGCAAGTAGTGCATATACATACCGCCGAGAACAAAAACAGGACTGGAGCCTGGCACGCCATCATCCCCAGCTTCATCATAGTAGGCGATCCGCATTGCACAGTATCATATTGAACACACCCTCACACCCCCGCCCACTTCCCCTTCCACTCCCGCGCCCTCCCCACCGCCGCAAGGGTGTTCAGCAGTTGTTCCATTTCGCGCAGGCGCTTGGGGGTGGCCTTGCCGCTGAAATGCGCGGCTAGTTCGGGTACGGTACACAGCGCGCCCATCTCTTCCAGCACGGCGGCCAAGGCAGCGGCTTGCGCCGGCAGTTCATTGGGCCACTCGCGGAGGACGGAGGTTGTTGAAGGAGCCGGCGCAGCAGCAGGTGTTATGTCCAATTTCGCCTGCTTGCCTTTTGCCCCTGCGCCTGCACCTGCATTCTGGTACTCCGGCCGTAGCCAGCGCACATGGCCTTGCGCCTCCTCGGCGGCGCGTTCGGCGTTCAGGGCCACCAGACGGGAGAGGATCTCATCCGTGGCCATGGTGGTTGGCCAGCCATAGGCTTCGGCCACGGCGGCATCCAGCTCATTGTGCAATTGCTTCAGGATGCCCACCAAGCCCTGCTCGTAGATCTTCTTCTCCTTGGCGGTGAGAGCCGCACCGGAACGAACGGCCTCCAGCACATTGTACATCCCCGTCATTGTAAGCTCCGGGTGTAGCGCCTGCTGCCGCTTGCGGTGCGCATCCAATTGCTCGCCCAGCGCGCGGATCTTCTCCTGCTGCGCGGGCGTGCAGGCGGGGAAGGGGAAGGTCTCGAATATGACCGAGTTATTGTATCGCGGCCGGTCCTCAAGAGTTCCCCCTCGCGCTAAGGACCACGCTATGTGAATTCGGCTCGACATCACACCCAAGTAGAAGCCATCGTCAAGTCCGAAAGCAATCAAGCCCTGATCGGGGAAGGATCCACCCGGAAGGAACACAAACAGGCGATGCTTGGCGGTCATGGGCGTAGCGATGTATCGCTTCAAGTCGCGGATAGAGCTACGCAGGGCATCATGGGGACGGCCATGAAGCCACCAGTTCTGATTTCGGTAAGGATCTCGATTCTCGTCACGCGCAGGTTTCACTCTCGTCAGAAGCCATTGATAGACTTCAGGGAAGCTCGCTTTCATTTCCACGTCCGACAGACCATGCATATCAATGACTAGTTCGCTCGCTGGCCTTCGAACGATGTCCATTGCGGTGTGATAAGAGACAATCCTTGAACGCAGATTCGGTCTTTCATTCCTTCCGAGCCTATCGGCTATCTCTGCATCCACAACGAATCCGTCTCCTACCAGCAGCATGCCCCGATTCCCGAGATCTTGATTCGATCGAAGTGGAGTAGTAGCAATGCTCTTCGCACCAACGGTCAGGTCTGCCTGTACTAAACCTGGTTCGTTAGCGAGAACTACTTCAGCTGCATCGTCGCTCGATGTCGCAATTTCCTGCGTGACTTTGCGCAACGTTCCTTCAAGCAAACCTGGGACACCAATGGTCATCGCCACGCGCACAGCCGCACCATCGGCACTGTCCACCCACGGGTGGTCGGGTATGGCGAAGGCCAATGAGATCGGCTTCTTCGCATCCATGTGGTGTTGAAGCACCTTGCGGTTGAAGGTCTGCTTC
>JAKQEI010000178.1 GCA_029573495.1 Bacteroidota bacterium
CTGCTTCACGGCCTTCTGTTCACCGCTCTTCATGTCCTTCACGGTGACGATATCCTGCTTCATCTCATTCTCCCCGATGATCGCGACGTACGGGATCCCCTTGTCGTCCGCATACTTGAACTGCTTGGCCATCTTCACCGCATCCGGATAGAGCTCTGCTGCGATGCCCGCTTCGCGCACCGTGCGCAGCAACCTCAGGCAATGCATGGCCTCGGCCTCACCGAAGTTGGCGAAGAGGAGCTTCGTGCTTCCACCCAGTTCCGCCGGGAACTTGCCGGTCTCCAGCAACACATCATAGATCCGGTCCGCGCCGAAGCTGATGCCCACGCCGCTCATGTTCTTGAGCCCGAAGATGCCGGTGAGGTCGTCGTAACGTCCACCGCCGCAGATGCTGCTCTGCAACGAACCTTCCATCGCCTTCACCTCGAAGATGGCGCCGGTGTAATAATCGAGGCCGCGGGCGAGCGCAAAATCGATGGTGACTTTACCTACTCCATCGGCTCCAACACTCTCATCCGCCTCACGAATGACGCGTCGAATCGACCTAAGGCCTTCTATCCCTGCTTCGCTATTCGTGGATCGAAACTTGTCCTCGAGCTTGTCGCAAAACTCCTCGATCGGCGTATTCAGGTCATTAGCGATTCTCAGATCCGTGAGAAACTGATTGATCCGCTGTATAGATTCTTCGTGATAACCAGCCTTTTTGAACTCCTCGACAACTCCAAACCCCAGCTTGTCGTATTTGTCCAAGATCGTGACGAACTGTATCAGACCACCCTCAATTTTCAAATGGTCCAATAGGCCTTGAAGAAGTCTGCGATCATTGAGTTTGATTTCCACGGACAAGCTGAGGTTCCGGAATACTTCTGCGATTAGCAGTACCAATTCAACTTCATTGAGCAAACTCTTGCTCCCGATGACATCCGCATCACACTGGTAGAACTCGCGGTACCTGCCCTTCTGCGGTCGATCAGCCCGCCAAACCGGTTGGATCTGGTACCGCTTGAAGGGAAAGGTGATCTCGTGTTGGTTCTGGACCACATAGCGCGCGAACGGAACGGTGAGGTCATAGCGCAACGCTTCCGCCGCAAGGCTCCTGCTCCCCTCCTGCACCGCACGATCCAGATCGGCTCCGCGCTTCAGGATCTTGAAGATCAACCGATCGCCTTCTTCACCATACTTCCCCGTAAGGGTCTCCAGGTTCTCCATGGCGGGCGTCTCCAGCGGCAGGAAGCCGTACTTCTGGAACACCTTTTCGATGATGTTGAAGATGTACTTGCGGCGGAGCATCTCCTGGGGAGAGAAGTCGCGGGTGCCTTTGGGGATCGAGGGCTTCTGTGCCATGGGCCGCGAAAGTACGGGCGAGGTGCCGGATCTCAGGCCAGTGCGGCACGCACCAGCGGCACCACCTTCGTTCCGTACAATTCGATGCTCTTCATCAACAGCTCGTGCGGGAGCGTCCCGGCGCTGTACTTCAGGTCGAAGCGGGAAAGGTCCAGTGCCTTCGCCGCCCGTACGATCTTGTTCGCCACGGTCGCCGGGGAACCCACGCACAACGCGCCAGTGGGACCCGCCATCTGTTCGAAGGCCTGTCTGGTGAGCGGTGGCCAGCCCCGTTCCCGTCCGATCCGCGCGTGCATCCCTTGGAAATGAGGCCACAGCTCTTCCCGCGCCTGGTCGTCGGTCTCGGCCACGTAGCCGGGCGAATGAACACCGATGGGCAACAGGTCCCGGCCAGCAGCTGTCAGTGCCCGCTTGTACAGGTCCACGAAAGGCACGAACGCGAGGTGATCACCACCGATCACCGCCAGCATGAGCGGCAGTCCGTGATGTGCCGCACGCACCACGCTCTGCGGAGTACCGCCGACGGCCACCCAGGTCTTCAGGCGTCCGCTTTCGGTCGGCGGGTACACGCGTTGGTCCTTCAACGCAGCGCGTGTTTCCCCGCTCCAGGTGGTCGGACCTTCCTTCAGCAGTTCCACGAACAGGGCCATCCGTTCCTCGAAGAGCTGCTCGTACTGGTCCAGCTTGAAGCCGAACAAGGGAAAGGACTCGGTGAAGGAGCCCCGGCCCACGATCACCTCCGCACGTCCATGGCTCAATGCGTCCAGGGTGCTGAAGCGTTGGAAGACGCGCACCGGATCATCCGAGCTGAGCACGGTGACCGCACTGCCCAGGCGGATCCTGGTCGTTCGGGCTGCAATGGCCGCAAGTACGACCTCCGGCGCCGATACGGCGAAGTCATCACGATGGTGTTCACCCACCCCGAAGAAGTCCAGGCCCACGCGCTCGGCCAGTTCGGCTTCGGCGACGACATCACGCAGCACTTGGGCCTGATGAAGCGGAGTACCATCAGGCCCTACGGTGACATCACCGAAAGTGTCGAGACCGAGTTCGAGGATCCGTGCCATGCTAGAGGGTGAAGGGCACAAAGTTGAGCATCGCGTCGCCCGATCGAACAGTCAGGCACCGATCTTGCGGGGCCAACGGTCAATGTAACGGATGATGCGTCCGCTTCTCCTCCTTTTCGTGTTCGCGAGCCTGACCCTGAAAGGCCAGCATCTGACGCACCGGGAATGGTTGATCCAGTCGTTCCGTGACATGCGCCTGGCACCGGCTTTCGGCGGCAGGGCGAAGAACCCGGAACAACTGGCCTCGGACTCCACCTTCGTGGCCCAGATGCTCGCGGTGAACCCCGATCGCCACGCCTGCGCGGAGCACCTGTTGGACCTGGGTTTCGGTCTGCTGCGCCAGGGAAACCTGACCCATGCGATGTACCGCTTCAACCACGCCTACCTCATGGAGCCGGACAACCCGCGGATCCGCAGGGGCTATGGCGCCTTCTTCGTGGCTTTGGACCGGCCGGATGAAGCAGCGGCGGAATACCAGAAGGGGTTGGCCCTGGATACGGCCAACGTGCCCCTGATGCTGGACATGGCCTCGGTATGCCTGGGAGAATACTACAGGTACAAGGATGATGAACCCGAGAAAGCGGAACGTGTGCTGAACACCGCGGACATCCTGTTGAAACGTGCGGTGGCGCTGGAGCCGGAGAACGCGACCGCCGGCTCCAAGTATGCGGTGAGCCGCATGCTGCGTGGGGAGTGCGCCGACGCATGGAAGTGGTACCGATCGAGCCGTGCCCGCGATCCGGAGGCGATCGATGCGGGTTTCCCAGGCATTCTGAAGGCGCGTTGTCCGGAGGGCAGCGCTCCCGATGGAACCAGGTGAGCGTTCGGCCCGTACAAGGCACGCCAACCTGAACGCGCATGCCACGTCGCACCTACCACACCGACGACCGCCTCTTCATCCCCAGCCTCCAAGCGCCCGAAGTGGACGACCTCTCGCTGCGCGTGCGTGTGAACGAGCTGGAAAGGCTGTTCCAAGCCGCCCAGGAAGAGATCGCCCTGCTCAGCTGCGAGCGGGATGAGCTGGTGAGCGCGATCAAGCGGTGGGCCAAGGCCGATCGCACGGAGCGACAGGAGTTGCTGAGCGACGCCGCAACATTCGAGCTGCGCACCGAGCTGAAGCAACTGCGCGGCTTGGTGCAGCGCCTCAAACGCGAGAACCTCGCCTTGCGGGCCCGTCAGGAAGAGCCACCACCGCAGCAGCTTCGCGCCTGAACAAAGGACCCGCGCCGAACATCCTTCCCTACCTTGGCGGTCCGATCGTACCGCATGCACCGTTCCCTCTCCCTTGCCGCGCTCCTGCTGAGCGCGACCGCCTTCGCACAGGACCTCGAACTCGTCCGCAATGGTGGATTCGAGTTCCTGCAAAAGGAACCGAACACCTATGATCAGCTCGAAAGGGCCATCGGCTGGCGCAACGCCAACCTCGGCCTGGCCGATCTCTTCTCCGAGCAGGCCTCGTCCAAGACCATCGGCATACCGGTGAACGACTACGGCGAGATCAAACCCTTCGAGGGGGAGCATTACGCGGGCATCTGCGGCTGGAAGGCCGACATCCAGCGGAACTACGAAGCCTACGACCAGAACGACCTCTTCAAGCCGGCCTGGAACGCTTACTCCGAGTACGTGAAGGGGGAACTGATCAAACCATTGGTGGCGGATTCCACTTACGAGATCGTGTTCCACGTTGCCTTGGCGGGGAACAGCGACCGGTCGATCATGGGAGTGGGGGCCTTCGTATCCGAGCTGGACCTGAACTACCAGCACCGGAAATTCCTGGAGGAATCCCCGCAGGTGTATTCGGAGGAGTTCATCACCGAGCGGAACAAGTGGACCGAAGTGCGTGGCACCTTCGTGGCGGACGGCAAGGAGCAATACATCATCGTAGGTGTGTTCCCGTATGTGGGCCTCGAGTCCAAGGACATGACGGAGGGGGCTGACAACCGCTACGCCTACTACTACATCGACGGCATCTCGCTGAAGCTCACAGCGAAGGAGAAGTGAGCATGGGGGGTGTACATTCGGCACATGCGCCGCTGTTCGCCCACCCTTGTCGCCTTCCTCTTCTCGCTCCCCTTCCATGCCCAAACGCCTTGTGTTGACGGCTTCGCCGGGATATACCCGTGCTCCAATGTGGACCTGCTGGCCAGGATGGACCTGGCCCAACTCGGCACCGTTACGAGCGTGGCGGACCTCTGGGGCTGGACCGACCCGGTGACCGGCAAGGAGTACGCCCTGGTGGGCACGCGCACCGGCACCTCCTTCGTCGACATCAGCACACCGACCGCGCCGCTGTTGGTGGGCATATTGCCGTCACACAACAACGTGAGCAACCTGTGGCGCGATGTGGACGTGAGCGGCAACTGGTGCTATGTGGGTAGCGAAGCGGCCGGGCACGGGCTCCAGGTCTTCGATCTCACGCGCCTGCGCAATGTGACCGACCCGCCCGCCACCTTCACGGAGGATGCCCATTATGCGGGCTTCGGGAACAGCCACACCATCTTCGCGGACAAGGGCGCACCCTGCGTCTATGCGGTGGGCACGGGCACCTACAACGGCGGCCTGCATGTGGTGAACGTGTCGAACCCGCTGGCACCCACTTTCGCCGGAGCCTGGTCCAGCGATGGCTACATCCACGAGAACAATGTGATCCTGTACAACGGACCGGATCTGGCGCATGCAGGCAAGCACATCAGCCTCAATTTCCACATCAATGCCAACGATCGCGTCAGCTTCATCGACGTGAGCGACCCTTCGGACATGTCATTGATCGGCAACACCGCCCCCTACCCCGGCGCACGCCTCTGCCACCAGGGCTGGGTCACGGCCGACCACCGTTATCTGCTCATGAACGACGAGGGCGACGAGGGCTCGCCGAACAACTACAACACGCGCACACACATCTTCGACATCCAGGACCTGGAAGCGCCAGTGTATCACGGTTTCTTCAGCGGACCGAACCCCAGCTACGACCACAACCTCTACATCCACCAGGACCTGGTATGGGAGGCCAACTACAGCAGCGGCCTGCACATACTCGATGCCTCGCTGATCCCCTCGGGTACCTTGAGCCTGGAGGCCTGGTTCGACACCTACACCACGGACAATGCCAAGCACTACGACGGGGCCTGGGGCAACTACCCCTACTTCGAGAGCGGCGTGGTGATCGTGAGTGACTACGACAATGGACTATTCATCCTGCGGCCGCGCACTTCCCTGCGGCTGAAGGTCCTGTTGGAAGGGCCATACGACCCGGACGCCGGTATGATGCGGGACAGCCTGCGCGCCAACGGCCTGCTGCCCTTGACCGAGCCGTACACCGCCCTCGGATACTTGCACGCGGGGGAGGGCGGCGGAGAGACCACCACTCCGGCCGTCCTGGCCCTGAGCGGTACCGATGCCATCGTGGATTGGGTGGTGGTGGAACTGCGCGATGCCGTGGATCCTGCGAACGTGGTGGCAACGCATGCCGCCTTGCTCCAAAGCGATGGCGATGTGGTCGGCGTGGATGGAACCTCCCCTGTGCGATTCAGCGTGGCGGTGAAGGACTACCACATCGCTGTGCGGCACCGCAACCATCTCGGGGTGATGAGCGCACAGCCCCTGCGCGTGAGCGTGGCAGAAAGGAGCTACGACCTGAGCGATGGAAGCATCGCCTTGGAGGGCACCGCGGCTGTGAAACCGGTCGGTCCCGTGGAAGTGCTCTGGGCCGGCGATGTCACGTTCGATGGGATCATCAAATACGCCGGCTTCGACAATGACCGGGACCCCATCCTGGAGGCCATTGGTGGCGTGATCCCCACGAACACCACCAGCGGCTATCGAGCAGAGGACATCAACCTGGATGGCACGGTGCGGTATACAGGTCCGGAGAATGACCGAGACATCATTCTCCAGAACATCGGGGGGGTGGTGCCCACGAACACACGTTCCGAGCAGCTTCCGTAGAACGGTCTGGAAGTAGAAACCCCGCCAGTGGCGGGGTTCTATTCAGGTGTACAAAGGATCACTCCTCCGTCTTCTTCGCCTTCTTGGGGGTGCTCTTCTCGGCGGCTTCGGCCTGCGCCTTCAAACGGGCGATCTTCTGGGTGGCTTTGCGCTTGGCGTTGAGGCGTGCGTTCGCGTCTTGGGGCATGGTCGTGTTGTTGTTGTTGTGCTCGTTGTTCAGTGACGAAGCGATCAGCTCCGCACCAGTTTCTTGTATTTCAGACGCTGCGGCACGATGTCGCCCACGCGTTTCTTGTAGTTCTCCTCGTACTCGCTGAAGCCACCTTCGAACCAGTACACCTTGCTGTCGCCCTCGAAGGCGAGGATGTGCGTGCAGACCCGATCAAGGAACCAGCGGTCGTGGCTGATGATGACGGCACAGCCGCTGTAGTCCTGGATGGCCTCCTCCAGCGCCCGCAGCGTGTTCACGTCAAGGTCGTTGGTCGGTTCATCGAGGAGGAGCACGTTGCTGCTCTGCTTCACGGTCATGGCCAGGTGCAGGCGGTTGCGCTCACCGCCGGAGAGCACGCCCACCTTCTTGTTCTGGTCGGTCCCGCTGAAGTTGAAGCGCGAGAGGTAGGCGCGGGTGTTCATCACCACGTTGCCGAAGGTGATGTTCTCCAGGCCGCCGCTCAACACGTCATAAACGGTCTTCTCTGCGATGAGGTCCTTGTGGCTCTGGTCCACATAGGCGATCTGCACGGTATCGCCGATGATGATGGTTCCGCTGTCGGGCTTCTCCGCCCCCATGATCATGCGGAACAGGGTGGTCTTACCAGCGCCGTTCGGACCGATGATGCCCACGATGCCGGCAGGCGGCAGCGCGAAACTGAGACCATCGATCAGCAGCCGGTCGCCGTAACCTTTGCTCACGTCCTTGAACTCGATCACCTTGTCACCCAGGCGCGGACCGTTGGGGATGAAGATCTCCAGTTTGGCCTCCTTCTCCTTCACGCTTTCGCCCTGCATCTTCTCGTAGTTGGCGAGACGGGCCTTGCTCTTGGTGCGGCGGGCGCTGGCATTGCTGCGCACCCACTCCAGTTCCTGTTTCAGCACGCGCTGGCGCTTGCTCTCCTGTTTCTCCTCCTGGGCGAGACGGGCGGTCTTCTGCTCCAGCCAGCTGGTGTAGTTGCCCTTGTACGGAATGCCCTCGCCGCGGTCCAGCTCGAGGATCCAACCCGCCACGTTGTCCAGGAAGTAACGGTCGTGGGTGATGGCGATCACCGTGCCCTTGTAATCGGCGAGGTGGTGTTCCAGCCAGGCCACGCTCTCCGCATCGAGGTGGTTGGTGGGTTCGTCCAGCAGGAGGATGTCCGGTGCTTGCAGCAGCAGACGGCACAGGGCCACGCGCCGGCGCTCTCCACCGCTCAGCACCTTCACCGGCTGGTCGGGCTCGGGGCAGCGCAGGGCATCCATCGCGATGTTCAACTTCTGATCGATGTTCCAGGCGTCCACCGCTTCGATCCTGTCCTGCAGGACACCCTGCCGCGCGATGAGCTTGTCCATCTTGTCCGGATCGTTGAGGACATCCTCATCGGCGAACTTGTTGTTGACCTCCTCGTACTCCTTCAGCAGGTCCATGATGGGCTGCACGCCCTCGCGCACGATCTCGATCACGGTCTTCGTCTCGTCCAGCTCGGGCTCCTGTTCCAGGTGTCCGATGGTGTAGCCCGGGCTCAGGTGCACATCGCCCTCGAAGCTCTTCTCCTTGCCGGCGATGATCCGCATCAAGGTGGACTTCCCGGAGCCATTGAGACCGAGGATCCCGATCTTGGCGCCGTAGTAGAAGCCCAGGTAGATGTCGTTGAGGATCTTCTTACCCGAAGGCAGGGTCTTCCCCACCTTCACCATGTTGAATATGATCTGACGTCCTTCTTCGGCCATTCCGTGGAGCTATTTGGTCCGCAGGCGGCGGGGTGATGATCACCGCGCCCTACCTACGGGGCCGCAAAGATCTTCAATCCTTTCCAATCCTCCACCTCATGGATGCCCGGCCACAGGGCGGGATCCTGTCCATTGGCACGGAGCACACCATCCACGCTCTGTTCGGGCCTCAGTCCCACGGCCACCATGATCTGCCCCCCCGGTGTGGGGCTGCCGTTGAGGTAGGCCTGGTCGATATCCATGGACCGGGTGGTGAACTGCACGGGTGCATCCCATGGATGCTGGACATAGAGCTTGTCCCCGGGCTTCAACCTGTCCTTGACGAGTTCAGCGGCCTGGTGGGCCTGGGGCATGCCGTAGTTCATCTCCACCGCGTACTCGTAACCCGGCCAGCCGAACACCACAAGGAGGACCAGGGAGGCCACGCCGGTACGTGCCCGCTTGCCCCAGTTCGGGAAGACCTTCTCCTGCAGGAACTTCAGCAGATAGAAGACCGTGATGCCCGAGCTCAGGTGGAAGATGAAGAAGGTGTATCCCCAGGTATCCACCGTTTCCATGCGGCGCATCAGCAGTCCGAGCGCCACACCTGAGACGAAGATGGCGAAGAGCAGTGCGCGCAACTTGGAGGAGGTGAAGGCCGCGTACAACAGCCCGATCAGGCCCAGGCCCGTGGTCCATCCGGAGGTGCTGTCCACCGCAAGCGACCAGAGCGCGAAGGCCATGTCCGTGTGCTTCAGATCGAAGATGCGCCAGTCCAACCGTGGATGCGTGTGGTGGTTCGTGAGCTGATCGAAGCCCTGCTCCTGCAGGATCGGTGAATAGAAGATGAGCGCCATCACGATGAACATGATGAGCGAGAACACCATCCGCAGCACACGCTCGCGCAGGCTGTGCTTGTAAGCCATGATCAGGGCGACCAGGAGCCAGATGTAGATCGCAAGTGCGGCGTAGGCATACGAGGGCATCACCCACAACCCAAGGGCGTTCGCAAGCGCGATCAGCAGGGCGCTCTTCACATTGTTGCTCTTGATGAAGTGTCGCCCGAGCAGCAAGCTGCTCACGAAGAAGAACCAGCACAGATTGTATCCGATACCGGCGACACTGGTGGTGAGGAGAGGCCCCGACGTGGCCACGACGGCCAGGGTGATCAAGGCGATGTACCGGTTGAACATGGCCCGCACGAACAGGTAGAAGAGCGGCATGCACAGCACGTTGGCGATGAAGCCCGGCAGGCGCACCTGCCAGAGGCCTACGCCGAAGAGCGCGGTGCTGATCTTCACGAGCAAGGTGTTCAGCACGTGGTTCGTGGGGAAGGAGTAGTCGGACACGAGCTTCGTGACCGGCAGGGTCGCGAAGTCGATGTAGGTGGTGGCTTCGAGGTAGGCCACGGGCACCTTCAACAGCAGGGCGCGGAGCACCACCCCCACGGTGATCAGGAACAGGACGGCCGCCTTGTGCTCCGGGGATGACTTGCGGCTGAGGTCGTTGACGGACAACCGCAGGTCGCCCATGAACCCGAGCGAGACGTACTTCTTGGCCCTTCGCGACGACATGGTTCAGCGGTTGACCTTTTCCATGGAGATGATGCTATCCACCACGAAGACGCTCATCCCGCGCCAGGGTAGCGCCCCCTTGTACTCCCGGTAGTGCAGGTTGAACTGGTTGCCACTGTTCGCCATGAGCTTCTGGGCCAACACGGGGTCCTCCACCGAGAACAGGAACTCGAGGCTCTGGAAACTGCCGGCCTGGCTGCGGATGCCGGTCTGGATCATCTTGCCCTCATAGGTCTTGAAGAGGTAGCCCTTGTGCACCACGAAGTTCAGCTCCCCGGACTTCGCACCGGTGCCGAACACCCAGTAATAGCGGAAATAGACGAACAGGCCGAGTACGAGGCCAAGAAGCAGGATGATCTTCCAGAGGTGGCGACGCATGGGGGCGATGCTGGGCGCGCAAGGTAACCGCAAGGCCGATCCCCATGGGTCCGGTCCGCGCCGTTCATCCATTCACCTTCACCGTTCATCAATAAATGGTACTTTGTCTTGCATAGTACCAATCCACACCAATATCTTTGTTTCGTCAAGAACCTTAGGACTGACCAATACGCGTCCTGGAACACGGACGACCGCAGCATGAACGTAGAGAACACCAAGGCACAGATGCGAAAAGGGGTACTTGAGTACTGCATCCTCGGCATCCTGGCGCAAGGCGAGCTGTATCCATCGGACATCATCAGCAAGCTGAAGGATGCCCGCTTGATCGTGGTGGAAGGCACGCTCTACCCCCTGCTCACGCGCTTGAAGGACGCTGGCCTCCTCACCTATCGCTGGGAGGAATCGCGGTCCGGCCCGCCGCGCAAGTACTACAAGCTCACCACCGTGGGCCAGAAGTTCCTCACCGAACTGGACCAGACCTGGGAGGAGCTCTCCCAAGCCGTGAAGAAGACCACCCGTCAATCCCGATGAACCACCCCCACCAGCAAACCCAACGCCAACGCCAGGCGACAACCCCATGAAAAAGACCCTCACAGCCAACATCAGCGGCACGGTGTTCCACATCGAGGAGGACGCCTACGAAGCCTTGAACCGATACCTCGGCAACATCCGCAGCCGGTTCTCCGGAACAGCGGGTCGCGACGACATCATGGCCGACATCGAAGCCCGCATCGCCGAACTCTTCCAGGAGCGGTTGGATGGCCGCCGGCAGGTCGTCTCCATCACTGACGTGGAACAGGTGATGGGCGTTCTGGGACAGCCAGAGGACATCGCCGGCGGAGAGGACGGACCGGAAGGTGCTCCGGAAGGCGCACCCGCCTCGGGTACAACGGGCAACAAGCGGTTCTACCGCGATCCGGAGGACAAGTGGCTTGGCGGCGTGCTCGGTGGCCTGGGCGCATACATTGGCATGGACCCCTTGTGGTTGCGCATCGCTGTGGTGGCATTGGTGCTCGCCAGCGTCGGTTCGCTCATCCCCATCTACCTCCTCCTGTGGATCCTGGTGCCGAAGGCCGAGTCCGCAGCGGAGCGCCTTCGGATGCGCGGCGAGCCGGTGACCGTGGACAACATCAAGCGCGTGGTAGAGGAAGGAGCGGAACGGTTCAAACGCGGTGGTGAACGCATGGCGCACGAGGCTGGAGAACTGGGGCGTAGCTGGGGAGAGCATGCGGGGCAGCGCCGCAGCCAGGCCGTCAACATCTTCGTGAAGCTGCTCGGTGTCGGATTGATCATCGTGGCCTTCAGCCTGTTGCTTGGCTTGATCACGGGCATGATCGGCGGAACGGTCTCCCTGTGGCACGCCACCTGGAGCAACGAGGAACTGGGCCTCCTGGACCTGGGTGAACTGCTGTTCAGTACACGCGAGCATGCCCTATGGATGGCGATCGGGATCACGACCCTGCTCACCGTGCCCATCATCGGGCTCTTCCTCAGCGGCTTCCGGCTCCTGCTGGAGACCCGCACCCCGCGCTGGCTCGGACTCACGCTCCTGTTCCTCTGGCTGGCGGCATGGATCCCAGTGATCTACACCGGTGTCGCACTGGGCAAGGACTTCAAACGCAGCAACAGCACTCTGACCGAGGTGGAGCTGGTGCAGCCGGTCAGCGGCATCCTCTACCTCGACTCGAAGGACCCGGAGGCCATGACGGGTGATTGGAGCATGAGCTATGACGACGGTGAAGTGAACGTGGACTTCGATGGCGTGCACGTCTCCAACGGAACCGTGTTCGGTGCCTGGGGCCGATTGGACATCCAACGCAGTGCGGACAGCCTGTTCCATTTGAAGGTGGAGCGCGAAGCGCACGGCATCTCCACCAAAGTGGCATTGACGCGTGCAGGGAACGTGAGCTACCAACTCGACCAGGACCAGGACGTGCTCCAGGTCTCACCGGTGATCAGCTATCCGGTCGCGGACAAGTTCCGCGGACAGGACGTCCAGTTCACCCTGGAGGTGCCGCTCGGCCGGAGCGTGTACCTGCGGCCCGGGAGCAAGCACGTGATCCACGACATCGAGAACGTGACGAACACCTACGACCGGGACATGCTCGGCAGGACATGGACGATGACCGAACGCGGGTTGGTCGATCTGAACGCGGCACCTGGACGGGAAGGTTGGGAGGTCCCTTCGGATACCATTCGCACCAAGCACGATCCAGTAGCAGCGGTCGTGTGGGAAGGGCCGAGCAAACGGGCCCGTTCGGCCAGGAAGGAGCGCTCCGCCAATACCACCGAACGGTCGAGATCGGCACAGGACATCCACCGGGTGAGCCTCGCGCCGGACCTGTTGGGGTCGATGTTCAGGAACCTGCGCTAATACCGAGCCGCCCCTACGGGACCCGGCAGCGACGAGGGGTTGTCAGGACCGGGTGCGCCCTGTTCCACATTGTGGGACGGGGCGGCTTCGTTCCACTAGTCGGGTGCCTTGAACAAGCCGAAGCCGATGTACACCTGGACCTGCCGGCTGCGGACGCCGCGGAGGAGTTCGCTGGCGCCTAGATCCTGTAGACCGTGCAGATAGCGGGCACCCGCGTAGAAGTGTCCGAGCCGAAGCCCAGCCCCACCGAGAAGCCCGTAGCCATCATCGGCCAGGTCGTTCACGCTCAAGCTGGCGTTACCAAGGTCGATCGACTGGTCGATGCGGAACTCCTTGGTCAGGTAACGGTCGTAGTAGCCGCCTGCGTGCACCTCCACCGGTCCGAGCGACAGGAGCAGAAAGAGCGGGACCTGCACCGCCGCCGTGCGGAGATCCGCCCGGTAGTCTTCTACGGAAACACGGCTGCCCAATGAGGTGAAGAGCACCTCGCCCTGAACGCCGGGTAGGATCGGAGGCTTCACACGGGCGAAGACCCCTGTATGTCCGCCGACCAATGCGCTGTGGGAGTAGTTGGTCCGGAGGTCATCCTGGTTGATACCGCCCTTCAGACCCAGGTCGAACAATTGGGCTTGAGCGGGAACGAAGAACAGCAGTGCAAGAAGGGAGAATGTGATACGCATGATGGTTCGCTTCGATCAGTTCAACGTCCGGCACTCATTCTTCAGGTGGGTCAGCGGGGCTGCGACCAACCAGGTACTCAAGGCGCACCTTCACCAATGGTCGCAGCCACCGCCGATCGTCACTTCATCGTCCAGTCATCCTTGGCCCGGTAGTCGGCCATCCATGAGCGCACTTCGGCCACTTCCCTCAACTGCGCATCGCGCATGGAGCTCCAGGTGGCATCGTTCGCCTCTCCGAGGGCTGTCAACGCGCGGTCCACACGTTCCAGACCTTGTGCCAGGTCGGCGGCCAGGGCCTTATCCGCTTCACGTGCTGCATCCGGACGCGCACCATCGTTCAAGCGGGCGCGCACGGCTTCCAGATCGGCCATCAAGAGGCTCCGCAGCCCACGCATGTCGTTCGTGGCCATCATGCGCTCCTTGGCCGGGGTGTACACGCTCACCGTGGTGGTGGTGACCGTTCCTGCGTGGTCGTTGTCGTGCATGGACGCGTCGTGTTCGTCATAGGTCGCATTCACCTCCTTGTTCAGTTCAGCGCCGGTCACGGGGTCGATGGACGTGCCATCTGCGTGCTCGGCCCGGTTTTCCATGGTACCGGTGGCGGCATCGTGTTCACTGCTGCTGCATTGCACGAAACAGAAGGAACCAAGGAGGAGGAAGGCACCTGCTGCGGTCGATCGTACGGATGTCATTCGGGTTGTCATGGTCATGTGGTTTGGCAAGCCCTTGGCGATCGGCATGCCTATCACCGGAACAACCTGCTCATCAAGCCATTACCTGATCAGAGCAGGAGCGATCAGCGGGGTCGCGTCGCCCCAACTTGGTGGATGGGCCGCCTACCTTCGCCCCGTGAGACCAGCGGAGATCACGACCCTCCTGCGTTTGGAGATGGCCTTGGACCTGCGGCAAAGGGCGGCTTGGGCGGGGATGTTGCTCTATGTGGTCAGCGCGGTCTACGTCTGCTACCTGGCCGTGAAGGGTGGGCTTGGCCTCGCCACCTGGAACGCGCTCTTCTGGATCATCCTGCTCTTCGCAGCGTTCAACGCTTTGACGCGCTCCTTCCAACGCGAGGACGCGGGACGCCAGCTCTACCTCTACACCCTGGTGGATCCACGAAGCGTGATCCTGGCCCGCGCCATCTACAACGGCGGTGTGATGGTGGTGCTGAGCCTGCTGAGCCTGCTCGTGTACACCCTGTTGCTCGGTGCCGATGTCCTCGTTGAAGCCGACCTTGGGCAGTTCGTCCTGTCCGTGGTGCTGGGTGGCATCGGCTTCGCCTCCGTGCTCACCTTGATCTCGGCTATCGCTGCCCGGGCAGGCAATGGCATCGGCCTGATGGCGATCCTCGGTTTCCCGCTCGTACTGCCATTGCTGCTCACGGTGATGCGGGCGAGCAAATTGGCGTTGGACGGAGTGGCATGGAGCGTGACGAGCACCTACTTCGGCGGTCTGGTGTTGTTGGACGTGATCACGATCACGCTGGCCTGGATCCTCTTCCCGTACCTTTGGCGCGACTGAGAATGCGGTTCAACACGGAGGAACAGGGGACCCTGAGGAATGCGGTGTACGCATGGCCTTGCTTCTGTGGAATGAACCAACGGCTGCGATGAGGAACTGGTGGAAATTCCTGGGAATCGGGCTCCTGTTGTTCGCTTCCATCGCCGGCCTTCGCATACCCCTGGCGCCCGCCCTGGTCCATGTGTCGCCGGACAGGATCGCGCCGGGGCCGGTGGACGTCTATGTGACTGGGTATAACTCGTCTTTCGGGAATGATGTGAAGGTGCGGCTCGTGAACGAGGGTGACGCTGTATGCGCCAGCTCCGTGGCCGTTCTGGACGGAACGCACCTGACCGCGCGGTTCGATGTGCCCGCTGGCTTCAAGGCCAATTTGACCGATGTGGAAGTGGATGGCTTGACTTACCGCGGAGCCTTGTTCACGGAAGGGCTCGGTTCGGGGATCGTGGAGGAGCAATGTCCTGGCGTGCTGGACATGCAGAACTCCTCAGCCCAGGAGGTCGGCTTCGCCTTCCCCAACCGCAGCATCCTTTACGAGAGCATTCGCAACCTGCACTTCCACGTACCCATGTGGTTCACGATGATCGTGCTGATGGGCATCTCCGTCTTCCAAAGCATCAAGGTGCTGGGCAGCAACTCCCTGGACCGCGACCTGGCGGCGGAGATGGCGGTGCGGATCGGCCTGGTCTTCTGTGTGCTTGGGCTGATCACCGGTGCGTTGTGGGCACGCGCCACCTGGGGCGCCTTCTGGACCAACGATGTGAAGCTGAACGGCGCGGCGGTCACGGGCTTGATCTACGTGGCCTACCTCGTGCTCCGCGGATCGGTGCAAGATGCGCACAAGCGCGCCCGGCTCGCCGCGATCTACAACATCTTCGCCTTCGTGCTGCTGGTGCTCTTCCTCTTCGTGGTGCCGCGCCTCAATGCCATCGACAGCCTGCATCCGGGCAACGGCGGCAACAGCGGCTTCAGCGACCTCGACCTGGACGACCGCTTACGAGTGATCTTCTATCCGGCGGTGCTGGGTTGGATCCTGCTGGGTGCTTGGATGTACGACCTGCGGGTCCGTGCCGCACGACTCGAAACCACAATGGACCGATGAGAACACGCCTCTCCTGCTCCCGAACCTTCGCAGGGTCTTTCACCGAGATCTCTGCGACAGATCCATCTCGTGCCGCAGGGTCCCCTCCTTTGTCGGGAGACCGCTGCGGAGGTAGGCTTCCATCAAGAACATTCCTCTCCATTTTGATGGGCATCTGCTCGTTCGCCGCGAGGGCCGAAAGTGCCGCACCCAGCTGGCTGGAAAGCACGCTCTACGGCAATGGCAAGATCAACGTGGTGATCGCGGTCGTCGCCGTGATCATCTTGGGCATCGGCATCTGGCTCTGGCGCATGGACCGGCGGATCAGCGGACTGGAGAAGGCTCAACGACAGCACCAGCACTAACCGCGCCATCGACCATGAAACGCGCACACATCATCGCCATCGTGATCATCGCCGTCGCGGTCGCCGCGTTGATCGGATCCCTCTACGACAGCAGCACCTACGCGGACCTCGAACAGGCCATGGAGCATCCGGGCAAGGAGTACCATGTAGTGGGCACCCTGGACCGCTCGCAGGAGATCGTGTACGAACCGAGCCTGAACGCGAGTCTCACCACCTTCACCATGCGCGACCTCAACGGCAGGACGTGCAAGGTGCATCTGGCCAAGGCCAAGCCGCAGGACTTCGAGCGCAGTGAACGGCTCGTACTGATCGGTGAAGCGAATGAGAACGGTGAGTTCGAGGCGCGCGACATGCTGATGAAGTGCCCGAGCAAGTACAACGAAGAGAACAAGGTGAACGGGTAGGAACAGCGACCAGTTCGCAGCAGGCAGTCGGCAGTGAATGCCTGCCTCCTGCCACGGAAAGCCAGGAACAGGAACGCGAAGCGCAATGACAGAATACATCGGCGAGCATCTTTGGGCGGGACAGTTGGGTCATGCGCTCACGGTGATCTCACTGGTGGGTGCGTTGCTGGCGACATCCGGTTATTTCCACGGTACGCGCACGGGACAGGTCGAATGGACGCGCCTGGGCCGGCTTGGCTTCCGCGTGCATTCCGCAGCGGTGCTGGGCATTGTGGTGACGCTATTCATCATGCTCTTCAACCACTGGTTCGAGTACGACTACGTGTGGAAGCACAGCAACCTGGCCATGCCGATGAAATACATCGCCAGTTGCTTCTGGGAGGGACAGGAGGGCTCCTTCCTGCTCTGGACCTTCTGGCATGTGGTGCTCGGCAACGTGTTGATCCAGCGGGCCAGGACCTGGGAAGGTCCGGTGATGACCGTGTTCGCCACGGTGCAGGTCTTCCTGGCGATCATGATCCTCGGCGTGTACATCGGTGATGTGCGGGTGGGAAGCAGCCCCTTCCTCTTGATCCGCCAATTGCCGGAGAACATCGGCCTGCCATGGACGGGCATGGCGAACTACCTCAGCGCCATCCCGCAGTTCGCCGATGGCCGGGGCCTCAATCCCTTGCTGCAGAACTATTGGATGGTGATCCATCCGCCCACGCTCTTCCTGGGCTTCGCGGCCACCTTGGTACCATTCGCCTACGCCCTGGCAGGCCTCTGGCGCAAAGACCGCACCGGATGGATCGTCCCTGCCCTCCCCTGGACCTTCTTCGGCATCATGATCCTCGGTACCGGCATCCTCATGGGCGGCGCATGGGCCTACGAAGCGCTCAGCTTCGGTGGCTTCTGGGCCTGGGACCCGGTGGAGAACGCCTCGCTCGTCCCGTGGATCACCCTGGTCGCGGCGGGGCACCTGATGATCGTGAACAAGCGCAAGCCCACCGCGCTCTTCAGCCTGTTCCTGCTCACGCTGATCACCTTCATCCTCGTCCTCTATTCCACTTTCCTCACCCGCAGCGGTGTGCTCGGAGACACCAGCGTGCACAGCTTCACGGGCGATGGCATGCTGCCCGGCCTGCTGCTCTTCCTGCTGTTCTACATCGGCCTCAGTGTGATGATGCTGCTGACCGACATGGGTCAGCGCCGGTTCTACGCCATCATCTCGGTCATCCTGCTGGCGATCGGCGTCGGCCTGCAGGTGCAGGTCCCGGCGATCCTGTTGTTCGGTGCCGTCAGCATCGGCATGCTGGTGAGCGCCTACCGACAGGGCTTCGCGAGCAGGGAGCCCGAGGAGTCGCTGTGGTCGCGGGAGTTCTGGTTGTTCATCGGATCGCTGGTGTTGCTGCTCAGCGCGATGCAGATCACCTTCAGTACCTCCGTACCGGTCTTCAACCTGCTGTTGGAGCCCTTCGACAAGGTCTTCGGTTGGATCGGTGAAGCCACGGGCAGCACCTTTTTCAAGGACCTCGCTGATGCGAAGCTCGCGCCACCGGGAGAGGCCATCGCCCACTACAACAAGTGGCAGATCCCCTTCGCCTTCATCGTCACATTCCTCATCGCCTTCGGTCAATACCTCCGGTGGAAGGATACGGACATGAGGAAGTTCCGCCGGCAGCTCGCTCTCTCCTTCTTCCTATCCCTTGCGATCACGGCGTTGGGCGTGTACCTGCTGAAGTACACGTTGCAGGAACTGACCCTGGTCGCGCTCTTCTTCGCCACCACCTTCGCCATCCTCGCCAATGCCTGGTACATCCCTTCCGTGTTGAAGGGCAGCTTGAAGAGCGCAGGGGCATCCGTGGCGCACGTCGGTTTCGGACTGGTCCTGCTGGGGGCCTTGATCAGCACGAGCAGGCAGGAGGAGGTCAGCCGTAACACGCGCAATATGGACCTGCGCTTCCTGAACGAAGGCTTCAGCAACAGCGAGGACATCCTGCTCTATCGCGGGGACACGGTGCGCATGGGTGATCACTTCGTCCACTACGGGTCCAAGCGTCAGGAAGGTGTGAACCTGTACTACGACATGGACTATTTCGCCGCGGTGCCGCGTACCTACGCCAAAGGTGACTCGGTGCGTGTGGGTGACATGCTCTTCGTGGCGATGAACGACCACACGGCAGGCCGCTACTTCCTGGAGGACCAGCCTGGCCACTGGACCCCCCTGGAGCGATTCGCTCGCCGCGAACTATGGCACACCGAGGACTGGAGCTCCAGCGCCCCCGGGGAACGCCTCTTCGGCCTGGCCCCCTTCGTGCAGCTGAACCCGCGCTTCGGCAATGTGGCGGAACCGAGCACGAAGCACTGGCTCCAGCGCGACCTGTACACGCACGTGCGCTACGCGGACCTCGCACTCGCCAGCGACACCGCGGATGACAGCTGGATGCCCGACAGGCTTTATGAGAAGCATGTCGGCGATAGCATCATCACGCCCACCGCCATGGCGATCATCGACAGCGTGTACATCATGCGCGATAGCGTGACCCTGCGGATGCTCGGTGACCAATACACGGTCTATGCCGCGCAGCTCCGGGTGCGCGACCTGTATCGCCCTGACCGCTGGTTCGAGGCACGACCCTTGGTGATCTATGCGAACGGCCAACCGGTCATGGGCAAGTCGGCGGAGCTCGAACCCTTGCGCATCCGATACAGCCTGGCGACGGTGAAGACCGAGGAGGGTCCGGTGATGGGTCATGGGGGCCCGATCCCGGGAACGGAGGAACCACGCACCGCGATCGGATTGAACGTGGCCGAATCGGAGTTCCTGGTGATGCAGGCGATCGTGTTCCCGGGCATCAACATCCTGTGGATCGGATGTGTGCTCCTTTTCATCGGCACCTTCATGGCGGTGTGGCAGCGGGTGAGGCGTTGATACGCATGATCCGGAAAGAACGGCAGCTCGCATGAAGATCCTCCTCATCGGTACCGGTCGTGCGGCCTTCCATCTGGGTCACGGCATTCGCCGGAGCCACCACGACCTTGTTGGTATCGCTGGAAGGAACATGGAACGCGCTCGCGTGCTGGCAACAGACCTGAACACGGAGCCGGTCCAATTGAACGAAGCCTTTCCGGATGCTGACCTCCTCCTGATCGCCGTGAGCGATGACGCCATTGCCGATGTGGCCCTGCACATCCCGTTGGGTGATGCCGTGGTGGCCCACACCAGCGGCGCTGGCGACCTGGACAAACTCCTGCCCCATCCCGATCGCGGGGTGCTCTGGCCGCTGATCTCCCTGAGCCCCGGCGAACCGATGGACCTTGCACAGGTGCCCATGGTGATCGATGGCAACTCGGAACGCGCCCGGATCACCCTGAAGGAACTGGCCACCGCATTGAGCACGCGCGTCAGTGAGCTCGATCATGGCCAGCGCGAACTCGTGCATGCGGCGGCGGCCATCAGCCTGAACCTTCCGACCTACCTGCTCGCACGGTCACAGAAGCTTCTGAAGGACCAAGGCATCGACCCTGACATCCTCGTTCCGGCATTTGCAGCCATGGCGCGCAGGGTGGAGGCCATCGGAGCCTTGGAAGCCCTCACCGGTCCGGCCCGTCGCGGCGACGTGGGAACGATCCACCATCATCTCGATCGCTTAACAGAGGATCCCGAACTTCGCGCCGCCTATGCCAGGCTCAGCAGCATGATCCTACGCGCTCACGGGCACCCGGACGATGGACTTACGGACCTATAAGGAGCGGCTCTCGGGACTCAAGGCCTTCTGCTTCGATGTGGACGGCGTGTTCACCGATGGGCGGAATCTGCTGATCCCCGGCATCGACCCCGTTCGCACCCTACACTCCCGGGATGCCTACGCCGTTCAACATGCCATCAAGGAAGGGCTGCGCATCATCATCATCACGGGTGGACGCAGCGCAGGGTTGACCGAAGCCTTCGGCCGCATGGGCGTGGTGGATTACTTCGATCACCAGAAGGACAAGGTGAAGCGCCTGGAACAGCTCATCAGGGAGACCGGCCTCGACCCCGCGACCACCGCGTACATGGGCGATGACATCCCCGATATCCGCGTGATGGAGCGCGTTGGCTTCCCCTGTTGCCCTGCGGATGCCGCGCCGGAGATCAAGGCGATCAGCTCGTACGTGAGCCATGCCAAGGGTGGGCATGGCTGCGTGCGCGACCTGCTGGAGCAGGTGATGAAGGTGCAGGGCAAATGGTTGACCGAGGCGGCGCACACCTGGTGAGATGAGGGACCTGATCAAGCTGACCCGTCCGACGAACCTGCTGATCATCGCGGCCACCATGGCGTTGATGCGCTATGGTGTCATCGGCGGGCACCTCGAGCGCGGACTGCGCCAATTGGTGGCCGAAGTGGGTGATGTGCAGCGGAGCGAGCTCATCCTGCCGCCGCACTTCGGGCCGCAGATGCCGTTGTTCCATTTCCTGCTGCTGGTCCTGAGCACGGTGCTCATCGCCGCCGGTGGCAATGTGATCAACGACTACTTCGACACGCGCATCGATCGGATCAACAAGCCGGGCAAGGTCATCGTAGGTCGCACCGTCCGCCGCCGTGTGGCGATGACGGCCCATGCCGTGCTCAGCGGGATCGGCCTTCTGCTGGGCACCTTCGTTGCCTGGCGGAGCGGGCTGTTCAAATGGGCCGCCATTCCGGCCTTCGCGATCGGTGCCCTCTGGGTGTACAGCACCACGTTCAAGCGCAGGTTGATCATCGGGAACGGACTCGTCGCCACCCTCACTGCGCTCGTCCCGCTCACGGTCGGCCTCTACGAACTGCCCCTGTTGCAGCGCGCCATGGATCCCGCATGGATCGTAGCGCTTCCGAACGGTGACCGTTACGAGATGCAACCCTTCCACATCGAGCTCTGGTACTGGATCCTCGGCTTCGCGGTCTTCGCCTTCCTCAGCACCCTGGTGCGCGAGCTGCAGAAGGACATGGCCGATGTGAAGGGGGATGAGGCCGACGGCTGCCGGACGCTGCCCATCGCCTGGGGCATGAAGTGGGCGAAGGCCATCGCGCTCACCCACATCGCCATCATCATCACCTTGCTGCTCCTCGTGCGCTCGCAGTTCCTGCGCGACCCCCTTTCCTATTGGTACATCGGCATCGGCGTCATCGGCCCTTTGCTGTTGTCGGCAGGCTTCACCTATCAGGCGCAGCATCGCGAGGAGTTCGTCCGTGCGGGGAACATCATGAAGGTCGCGATGGTGATGGCCATCGGATACGCCATCCTTATCCGGTACCTGTCATGAAGCTCACCTGGCGCCTGATCCTCGCATCCGCCTCCCCGCGCCGACGGCAGCTCCTGCAAGGATTGGATCTCCCGGTGGAGATCACACGCACCGATGTGGACGAGACGCCGCCTGCCGGCATGCCCAATGACCAGGTGGCGGAACATCTGGCGCACAAGAAGGCGGAAGCCTACACCGGACCGCTCGCCCCGGACCAGGTCCTCATCACCGCCGATACAACGGTCATCGTCGACGACCTGCTGCTGAACAAGCCGGAGGATGCCGACGACGCCGCCCGGATGCTGGCCTTGCTTTCCGGCAGGAAGCACGAGGTGGTGACCGGCGTATGCATGCGGACCAGGGACCGGACGATCCGCTTTTCGGACACGGCCATCGTCCACTTCGCCAGCTTGACCCCGGAGGAGATCGCCTACTACGTGGACCGCCATAAGCCCTTCGACAAGGCCGGCGCGTACGGCGTGCAGGATTGGATCGGCTATGTCGCCGTGGAGCGCATCGAGGGCAGCTTCTACACCGTGATGGGCCTGCCACTGCATCGTGTGTACCGCGCACTTGTCGAACTCCAGGAGAACGACGGTCGCATGGCGAAGTGACCGGTCTGCACCGTGTTCGTCCATACTTTCACAGACCCAATGATCGGAACCATGCGTCACCTCTTACTTGCGATCGGCTCCCTCCTGATCGCCGCGAACTTGAACGCCCAGACCACGAAGGAGGGCTATGCGCTGCTGTGGAGCAATACCATCGCGGTAGTTCCTGATTCGATGACCAATGGCACCCACCGGTTGCCCGCCTTCACGATCACCGTGTTCGAGAGCGATGGCAATGAGGCGATGGACCTGTGGCGTGCGGAGTACAAGCCGATGAGCAAGGAGTTGAGCGGAAGCAAGCCCGTCAAAGCGACCGGTGTGATGCAACCGGCCATCGCCACCACGCCCCTGACCATCCTGGCCAGCAGCACTTCGGACAAGAAGCTGGGGATCGGCAGGCTCACGCTCGCCTTCGCCAGGAACGACAGCGTGGCGGCGGATGAACAACAGGCGGCGGAGAAGGCGATGTACGACATGGCCGTGCGGTACAACAAGGCCGTGGTGCAGAAGCAGATCACCACCAAGGAGAAGGGCCTGGACAAGGCCACCGGCAAGCAGGAGAACGCCCAGGCCGATGCGGCCAAGTTGGACAAGAAGAGCGCGAAGCTGAACAGCGACCTGAAGAAGATCAAGGCGAAGCAGGGCAAGATCCAGGCGAACAACGCCAAGTTGAGCGGGGAGATCGCGGGTCTGGAGAAGAAATTCCAGATGACCAACAACCCGAAGGACCTGGAGAAGCTGGCGAAGCTGCGGTCCAAGCTGACCAGCGGAGAGGCGGACCTGGCGAAGCTGATGAGCAGCGAAGCCAAGCTCCAGGGCAACCTGAACAAGATCGAGGGTGACAAGCCCGATGCCGCCAAGGAGGAGGCCATGCGCACCCAGACCCGTGAGGAACTGGAGAAGGAACTGGACCAGCTCAGGCGCAAGTTGAACGACATCCGCTGATCGGTCCTCCGCTCATCGTGCGAAGCCCGGACCTCCGGGCTTCGTCCTTTCCCAGCGACTACCGATCACCGCACGAGCGTCACATGGCCCTGCCGCTGTTGCACATCGCCTTCACTGTCCCGCAGCCGCACGCTCCAAGCATACACCCCGGACGGTGTTCCCTCACCGTTCCATCCCCGATATGGGTCATCGGTGTTATAGACCGGTCTCCCCCAGCGATCGAAGATGGACAGGGAATATTCACGGGGATCCGAGACCGTGGTGCTGATGACGAAGAGATCATTGAAGCCGTCCGCGTTCGGCGTGAAGGCGTTCGGTGCATAGAGTGCGAAAGCGTCCTCCACGCAGACCAGGCCCGTTGAGGAACTGGCGCAACCGAGCTCGCCCGTCACTTCCAAGGTCACCGTATAGCACCCGATGTCCGGGTACGTGAAGGACACCTGATCGCCGGTATCCGTGCTGTCGGAAGGATCACCGAACGACCACTGGGCCGCCTCGTCCCCGGCTACAAGTCGGGTGAAGGTCATGGGAGTACCCAGTACCGCCACTTCAGGTGTGGCCAGGAAGGAAGCGTCCGGGACGGGATACACATTGATGATGTCCTCAAGCACCACCGTGCTCTCGCAACCATCGACCGTCGTCAACGTCATGGTCACACCTTGAGGACCACTTTGACCGAAACAATGTGCCACCGCGATAAGGTCCACCGCGCTCGAGCCATCGGTGAAGGACCAGGAGCGTTCACCCGGCGCACCCGTCCCATCCACGAAGTTGACGCATAACGGCACGCATCCGGCATCGATGTCCCACGAGACCACGGGCTCCACCGTGGCAGCAACGTTCACCACGGCCTGTACCGCTTCGCTCGTGCATCCGTTCGCGTCCGTGGCCGTGACGGTGTACGACGTGGTGACCAGTGGTGCCACTTCAGGACCGTTGGGTATCCAGGTGAAGGTCAACGCCCCCACCCCTCCGGAAGCGGTCGCGGATAAGAGCGTGCTCTCACCCGCGCAGATGCCCGTGTCGGGAACAGGATCAACGACAATGGCGGCCGGCTCCACGATCTCCACCTCCACCTCGGCGGAGCAGCCGACCTCATCGGCAACGGTGCAGGTGTACAGGCCCGGTGCGAGCGAAGTGGCCACCGACGTCGATCCGCCGCTGGGAGCCCACACGAAGGTGTAGCTGCCCGTTCCACCGCTCACCGTGATCGAGGCCGTGCCATCATCACTTCCCGCGCAGGTCGGATCGGTCGTCGTGGCGCTGGCGGAAAGGTTCGCACCATCCTCGCCGACCACCACGGAACCTTGCAAAGGACACATATCGGGCGCCTGCACCAGGACGGTGTACTCGCCCGGTGCGAGACCGTCGATCGTCGCGGTGTTCGCGCCCCCTGGATCCCAATCGTACGAGTAAGGACCAACGCCACCATCGACGTTCACCGTGACGGATCCGCTGTTGGGTGTGCAACTGACGTCGACCACATCGAACGAGAGACCGGCGATCACGATGTCCCGCTGCACGACCACCGGCGCTCCACAGGAGCCCGTCATGGTGAAGGTGGCCGTGTAGGTGCCCGGACCTGGATAGCTGTGCGCGGCGGATGCGCCTGTCGCCGTGTTCGCCGCGCCCGAGGCTGGATCACCGAAGTTCCAGGTCCCCTGTTCCACGCAGCCCACGTTGCCCGTGGCGGAGAAGTTCACTGCACTGCCGGCGCAGGTGTACGTGAAGTCGGCGGTGAGCGGAGGTGCTTCGCCGATGTGTATCGCATCGATGGCCACCCCATCGAAGGTGTTGCAGATGGTGCCCGCACCGAAGATGAACCGGAACTTCACCGGATCGATGGACTGGGCATCGAGCAGGCAGAACGAAGCGGTCACATAAGACCCGTTGCCGCCACCGCTCGCACAGCCACCCGTGGTGCTCGTGCCGCTCCAACCACTGCGCGGGCTGGCCAGGTTCAGCGCGGTGATGTTCGCACTGTTGAACCAGTTCATGGTGTGGCAATCCGATGGTACCGTACTGCCGCCAAGGTTGATCCAGGTGGTGCCGCCGTTCAACGAGTATTGCAGGCCGATGCCATCGTAGTTCCGCTCGGTCTCCCACCAGATGCTGAAGCTCAGCCAAGGGTAGGTGAGCCCCGAGATGTCGAAGCAGGGCGATTCCAGCCAGCTCTGTTGCCCATTGCTGTAGAAGCTGCCGGTGAGCCCGCCCACACACCAGGCATAAAGGCCCTCTGCCGCCGCGTTCACCGTGGGATGCGCCGGTGTACCCCAGGCCCAGTCGTTGTTCACCCCTCCGGTGGTCCACGTCGGACCCATCTCGAAGGACTCGTCATAGGGAAAGGTCGATATGACCGAGGTACATTGGGCTGAACCGTCTTCCACGAGGAACAGTCCTCCGATCAGGACGAGCCATCCGGCCTTCGAGATATGCCTCCTTCGATCACCCATGAGGCTGAAGGCGATGCGCTCAACGCACCACCGTGATATGCCCGTTCGCGGAATGCTGCACACCATCCGCACCCTGCGCGGTCAACGTGTAGAAGTAGGTGCCATCAGGTACGACGTTCCCACTCATCGATCGGGCGTCCCAGACCTCACCGACACGCCGCAATTCGTTCACCTTCTGTCCCCAACGGTTGTAGATCAGCACCTCCACGGAGACGATGTTCACCGCCTGGAGGGAGAGCACATCGTTCACGCGGTCGTTGTTCGGGGTGAAGACGTTCGGGATGCTGATCGTGCTCGCGGTACCAGGGCCGGCCTGAACCACATTGATCACGGCATCCGCTTCAGCTTCACAGCCGTCCAAGGTCACCAACAAGGTCACCAGGTAGGAACCCGGTTCATCGAAGGTGAAGCCCGGCGAGGTGGCCGTGCTCGTCCCCAGGCCGTCGAAGTCCCACACGGGCGCGGACCCGGAGGTGCTGGTGTTGTTGAACTGGACGGCAAGCGGCGCGGTCCCGGACGAAGGTGATGCGGTGAAGCTCGCACTCAGAGGCGAGGCGGTCACGGTCTGCCCATCCGAGTCGCTTCCACAGCCGTTCGTGGCCGTTACTGTGTACAGCCCGGCGGTGCTCACCGTGATCGAACTGGTGGTGGCCCCGGTGTTCCAGACGATCAGTGCATTGCTCGTCGCGGTGAGCACGATCGTCGATCCAGCGCACAGCAGGTCCTCACCGCTGATGGTCACCACCGGCAATGCTCCTTCCGTGATGGTGACGGTCGCATCGTTCGATCCACAGGTCGTCGTTCCGGTCACGGTGATCGGTCCGGCTTGATCGATCGTGATGGTGGGACCAGTGCTGCCGTCGCTCCATTCGTATTCATCGGCACCCGAAGCCGTGAGCGTGGTGCTCTGGCCCGCGCAGATCGCCGGGTCACCGCTGATGAGCACGGTGGGCGCTTGCACCACTGCGACATCGATGGAGGCCGAAGCGGAGCCACAGGCGTTCGTGGCCGTCACGGTGTAGGTTCCACCGTCCGCGACCTCGATCGAGAGGGTCTCTTCCCCCGTGCTCCATTCCACCGGCGAATTGCTGGTCGCCGTCAAGGTCGCGGTGGCACCGGCGCACACCTCGGTATCACCGGATACACTGACGAAGGGGGCCGAACCCAGGGTCACGTTCACCGCCTGCGTGGCCGAACCACAGCTGCTGCTGCCATTGACACTGTATAAGCCAGGCGCGTTCACCGTGATGCTCGGCGTGAACTCACCCGTGCTCCAGAGGTAGCTGGTCGCACCGCTTGCGGTCAAGGTGGTGGTGCCACCCGGACAGACGCTGGTGTTGCCCGAAATGGTCACCACGATGCCGCTCGCTTGGGTCACCTCAACGGAACCATCGGCCGTCCCACAGGCGTCCGTACCGGTCACGGTGTAGGTGCCCGGTTGGTCCACGGTGATCGAGGCCCCGATCTGTCCACCGGCCCAGACGTAGCTATCCGCCCCCGAAGCGGTGAGCACCACCTGCTGGCCGGGACAGATGGACAGCGGACCGTTGCCGGTGATGGTGATGATCGGTCCGGAGCCGGATGCGACCTGAACGCTTCCACAGATCGGATCCACACAATCAGCTTGCGCACAGAGCGTCAGGATCACGGTCCCGATGTCACCTGCACCAGCGGTATAGGTCGTTACCAAGGCGTTCGGATCTCCAAAAGTGCCCGTTCCTCCGCTCCACTGTACGCTGGTGAAGGTGCCACCCGTCACCTCGGCACTGATGTCCACGGTACCGGAAGCGCCACAAAGGGTGCCAACGGCCGTGGCTTCCACCACCACCGGCAGGAAGGGCGCCTGGCAGCCGTAATTCACGTAGCTCGCCACCGGCACACCGGGCCAGCTGAACTCCGCCGTGCCGCCATCACTCTCACCGGCCATGCCACCGTAGGTGCCGAGGCTGTTCACCAGCAGCTCACGGACATAAGTGGCGGTGTCGCTGCAATTGGAGGCGTTATCGAAGAGGATGAGCGTGCGCTCGCTATTCCCGACGGGCGGCGTCGGGCTCACGGGCTGTCCAGCTGCAGGGCTGTTGGCGAAATGGCCGCTCGTGTTACCCGCGTCCTGGAAGATCAGGTAGATCGTATCGGTGAGCGCCGCGAAGGAGTTCCCTGCCACACACATCTCCGTGCTCGTCACCAGGAGGACGGTGCTGCCTGCAGGGATGATCCCTTGGGGCGGTTCGATGAGCAGGCCGCAACTGGCGATGCTGGCGTTCAACTGGCTGGTGATGGAGGCGGTGGTGCTGTTCTGCACCAGACCACGCCAGGTGTTGTTCGGCCAATCCGCCTCGAGGTCACCCAAGGCGATATCCGCGGGTCCGACGCGGAAGCGCACCATCTCGTTCTGGCCTTCGGAGCTGCCGGGGCAGAGCGAAGCGGGGTTGCAGGCGTCCACCAGGATGCTCTCGATCTCCAGGCATTTCGTGGGGATCTGCGCTACGGAAGTGCCGACCGCGAGAAGTACAACGGGGATCAAGAAGGCGCGCTCACGCTTCCAAAGGCTCATGCTCATCGTTCTCAGGACGTCCAAGGGGCCGCAAAGGTCGCTCGATCCAAGGTAAGGAACGTGAAGCGAACGTTACGCAGTAGCCGTTGCCGGTCGATCGTCCTGGCCCTTGGCCCGTTCCCAATAGGCGTCCATCTCCGCCAAGCTCATCTCACCCATCACCTTGCCATCCTTGCGGCTCTCCTGCTCCAGGAACTGGAAACGTTGGATGAACTTGCGGTTGGTGCGTTCCAGCGCCTCATCCGGGTCGATGCCCAGGAAACGCGCGTAGTTCACGAGGCTGAAGAGCACATCACCCAATTCCTCGGCCTGCTTGTCGGAGCCGGCATCCACCTCCTGCTTCAGTTCGGCCAGTTCCTCGTGCACCTTGTCCCACACCTGGTCGCGGTGTTCCCAGTCGAAGCCGACCCCACGCGCCTTGTCCTGCACCCGGATCGCCTTCACCAAGCTGGGCAGCCCGCGAGGCACCCCTTCCAGCACACTGGGCACCTCGCCACCGCCGCTCTTCGCCTTCTCCGCCAATTTGATCCGCTCCCAGTTCGCCTTCACCTCCTCCTCGTCCTTCACCTTCACCTCGCCGTAGATGTGCGGGTGCCGGTGGATGAGCTTCTCGCAGATCGCGTTGAGCACGTCCGTGATGTCGAAGGCGCCCTTCTCCTGCCCGATCCGGGCGTAGAAGACCATGTGCAACAGCAGGTCGCCCAGTTCCTTCTTCACCTCGGGCAGATCATTCCGCAGGATGGCATCCCCGAGCTCATAGGTCTCCTCGATCGTCAGCGGACGCAGGGTCTCCATGGTCTGCTTGCGGTCCCACGGGCATTCGGCACGCAGCGTGTCCATGATGTCAAGCAGGCGTAGGAAAGCGGTTGCGCGAGGATCCATGGGGGAAAGGTAGTTTGACGGCACGCATCAGCTCGTTCGCAACGACCAGTGACAACCACGAAGCCCAGCCTAATGGCTACTGCCTACTGCTTACTGTATACTGCCTACTGCCCACTGCCTACCGCCAACTGCCTACCGCCAACTGCCCACTCCGCACTCTCCACCCAACGCCGTAGCGCAGAACAACCTCTTGACCCTACCCCTGCAACTGCACCTGCCCACTCGCATTCGGACGAAAGCAACCCGAACTCCAACCCGAACCGCTACTTCGGACGCGTCCTCTACCTTGCGGCCATGCCGGCAGGACAGGTCTATTTCTTCGGTCGCAACGCGGCCATGATGGCGTTGGTGGATCAACAATTGAAGGCCACGGGCATCCAAGCCGTGGGCTACATGGATGAACGCAATTTGCTCAAGGACCTGGCAACCGGAGCGTGCCGCCTGCTGGTGATCGGTGGCGGTGTGGAGGAAGAGGCCCGGGTGCGGCTACGCGCCGCATGCGCTGAACTGAACATCCTGGTGCTGGAGCACCACGGTGGTCCCGGCCAGCTCGCGGCACAGATCGGCCAGGCACTGGGCTGAACCGGCATACTTCACCGGAATACCCGCCGTTATCTTAGCCGACCGTCGATGAGGCACGTCCTGCTGACCCTTTTCCTCCTGCACAGCGCGTGGACGTTGGCCCAGAGCACCGGAACCCTCACCGGCACCGTGCGCGACGAGTACGGCGCCACCCTGCCACGGGCGAACGTGAGCATCGTGGGAACGAGCACGGG
>JAKQEI010000192.1 GCA_029573495.1 Bacteroidota bacterium
ATCGAAGGACCGTGATGCTTCCGGTGAAGGTGCCATCCACCACCGCACCACATTCGGCGCGGTAGGAGATCTCGTAATAGTACGTGCCTGCCGCCGCATCCCGGGCACCCCAGGAGCGCGAGCTGCTGCCATCATGCACCACCTGGCCCCAACGGTTCATGATCGTCAACGAGTAGTCATCGAAGAGTTCGGTGATGTCGCGATCCGGATCCTCCAGTGAGAAAGGTCGCCACAGGTCGTTCTGCCCATCGCCGTTCGGGGAAATGACGTTCGGTAGAACGATGGTGCCAAGGTCCAGGTCGGGCGCCGAGGAGGGGAAGACCTGGACCGAGGCCGTCGCACTGCATCCGCTTTCCGTATGCGTTACGGTCAGCGTGTAGGTCCCGGTCTGGCCCACCACCGGCTCGGCCGAGGTGCTCAGGTTCGGGATCGGCCCCTCCTCCGTTACTCCTGACCATGCATAACTGACCTCCTGGAAGGGCTGGACGTTTATCCCTTGGATGGTGACGGTCGGGGTGGCGCAGGACAGACTGTCCTGTTGTGGGTCGATCTGCAGGAACAGGGCATGGTTCGGAACGGTGACCTCCTCCTCGATCACACAACCGGCGGCGTCCGAAACGGTAAGCGTATAGGTGCCCAAGCCCAGACCAGTTGCCGAACCATCGATCATCGGTTGGCCTTCCAACGCGAACGAGATCGGCGCTACACCGCCGCCGGTATGCTCCACCCCAATGGCGCCGTTGACGGCATTGCAGGCTTCCGTAATGTCCACAGCATAGGCCAGTGGTGCGCCTATTTCGACCGGTATCGTTGTCTCGAGGGCGAGGTTCCCGCAAAGATCCTCCACACTGCCCGAAACCGCCGTAATGGCGATCTGATAGGTGCCGGGTTCGGTCAGTCCACTGATCAGCGCGAGGTTGAAACCGGTCTGTGCCGAAGCCGTGGCCAGATCACCCTGCACCGAGGCAAGGCCGACCGTTTGCCCATCCGGGTCGGTCAAGTTGAAGTCGGTCAGCTGGAAGGTGGAGGTCACCATCGGTTCGGAGAAGGTCAGATGCAGGTTCGCATTGGCGCAATCGGACACCACCTCCACCACTTCGGGCAAGGTGCTGTCGAAGATGCTTGCCGTGCTCTCGGTGAAATCGATCGTGTAGCCATCGGGGCTGTTCGACCAGTTCATCACCACCAGAGCGTAGGTCTCGCCCTGTTGAACGGGTAGGTCGGCATTGTAAGCGGGGCCGTTCGTGTTCCCCGGCCCGTTGCTCACCCCCGTTCCACCGTTGGCGGTCGAAATGCCCGTGGGACCGTTGAACCCGATGTTCCCATAGGAGTTGCAGTTCACTTCCGGCGATGATCCGTCCTGTGCGTTGATCCCTGCACAGCCGCCGTCGGTGATGTTGAAGAGGCCCCAGTCGTAATCATCCGCATCCACGGCCGGATCAATGACGAAGGTGATGTTCCCGGCTTCTGCGACCGTGAACGTGTACCACAGGCTCGCGGTCTCGAGGTTGGCATTGCAGGTCCCCGTGAACTCGTACGTATTCCCCGTTCCCAGTGGTGCTGACACCTCCGTGTATACACCGCCACAGAGCTGGATGGCACCGTCGCAATCGCTGGTACTTTGGCCAACGATGCCGGTGGTCGCATGGATGGCGATCAGGAAGGTGATGATCTGCCGCGTCATCGTGTTCATCGGGTCGGGTTGATGGAAGACGTATCCGGGCCATGATCCGGTGCTTGCGCTTTCCGGGATCTGGCTGGTCACGGGATGAAAGTAGCCAACCGTACATCATCGGCCTAAGGTGAAGGGTCTACTATTTTCGCCGCATGCGTTCCCGTTTCCTTGCGCCCGTTCTGGCGTTGCTGTTCTCCGGACCCACCATTGGTCAGGACTCCCCCCGCTACGGCCGCGACAAGTTCCGCCAGCTGGACCAGGAGCTGCCCACGCCCAACGAGCAGCGCACCGCCAGCGGGGCCCCTGGTCATGCATACTGGCAGATGAAGGCCGACTACGACATCCATGTGGAGATCACCGAACCCAAGGCGGGGGAAGGCGTGCTGCCAAAGCTCACGGGATACGAGACCATCACCTACCACAACCAGAGCCCGGACAAGCTCGAGTACCTCTGGCTGCAGCTCGATCAGAACATCTTCGAGCCGAATAGCGACGCCAACACCACGCGCACCGGCACTATCGGCGACAGCGTGAACATCGCGCAGATCGAGAAGTGGGTGAGGCCCTTCGACGGTGGATACCGGATCACCGGTGTCACCGATGCCAGCGGCGGCAAGCTGAAGTACACCATCAACAAGACCATGATGCGGGTGGACCTGCCGAAGCCGCTCGCCCCCGGGGCCACCTTCAGCTTCAAGGTGAGCTGGTGGAACTGGATCAACGACCGCATGAAGTGGGGCGGCCGCGGCGGCTACGAATACTTCCCCGAGGAGGACAATTACATCTTCACCATCGCGCAATTCTACCCGCGCATGTGCGCTTACATGGACTACAGCGGCTGGATGCACAAGCAGTTCCTCGGCGCCGGTGAGTTCACCCTCGACTTCGGCGATTACACGCTCAGCATCACCGCCCCCAGCGACCACATCGTGGCGGCCACCGGCGAATGGGCCAACGCCTTAAGTGTGCTCACCGCCGCCCAGCAGAAGCGCCTCGCCCAGGCCCGCAACAGTTCCACTCCGGTCATGATCGTCACGCCCGAGGAGGCGTTGGACAACGAGAAGGAGCGGAGCAGCGGCACCAAGACCTGGGTGTACAAGAGCAGGAACGTGCGCGACGTCGCCTTCGCCAGCAGCCGCAAGTTCATCTGGGACGCGATGAACCAGCCGGTGAAGACCAACAACGTGCTCTGCATGAGCTACTACCCCAAGGAGGGCAATCCGCTGTGGGAGCAGTACAGCACCAAGGTGGTGGCGCACACCATCAAGACCTACAGCAAGTTCACGGCCGACTACATCTACCCGGTGGCCATCAGCGTACACACCGACCGCATCGGCATGGAGTACCCCATGATCTGCTTCAACGGCGGGCGGCCTGAGAAGGACGGCACCTACAGCGAGCGCACGAAGTATGGCATGATCGGCGTGATTACGCACGAGGTGGGGCACAACTTCTTCCCCATGATCATCAACTCCGACGAACGGCAGTGGACCTGGATGGA
>JAKQEI010000203.1 GCA_029573495.1 Bacteroidota bacterium
GCCCTTGCTGTTGCCGGTCACGGTCACGAAGCTGCCCTCCTCGAAGATGTCGAGACCCACGGTCTCACCCAGCTTCAGTTCGGTCTCGAACTCCTTGAACTCGTGCGCCTTCACCTTCGGGGTGGTGTTCGCCTTCTTGTAGTGGCCTTTGAGGGCCGCAGTCGTGTTCTTCTCGCGACGCTCACCGTAGGAGAGCTGCACGGCCGCGTAGCCGTCCTTCTCCTCGGTCTTCACGTGGCTCACCACATTGGGCGAGGCCTCGATCACCGTGCATGCCACCAGGCTCCCGTCCGTATCGAACAGGCTGGTCATGCCGATCTTCTTTCCGATCAATCCGCTCATGGCTGTGTCGTGTTAAGCGGTCAGACTTTGATCTCCACATCCACGCCGCTCGGGAGCTCGAGCTTCATCAGCGCATCGATCGTCTTGGAGGACGAGCTGTAGATGTCCATCATGCGTTTGTAACTGCACAGTTGGAACTGCTCGCGCGCCTTCTTGTTGACGTGCGGCGAGCGGAGCACCGTGAACATGCGCTTGTGCGTCGGCAGGGGAATGGGACCACTGACGACAGCGCCCGTGCTCTTCACCGTCTTTACGATCTTCTCGGCGCTCTTGTCGACGAGGTTGTGATCGTACGACCGCAGCTTGATCCTGATCTTTTGGGTCATCGCTTCTTGCGGGTTATGCTGATACTTTGCCACGCACCTTGGCCAGCACGGCTTCGGTGATGTTGTTGGGGGCCGGAACGTAATGGCTGAACTCCATGGTGCTGCTCGCGCGGCCGGAGCTCAGGGTGCGGAGACTGGTGACGTAGCCGAACATCTCGCTCAGCGGCACTTCGCCCTTGATGGCCTTGGCCCCGCTGCGGTCCTCCATCCCCAGGATGGTGCCGCGGCGACGGTTCAGGTCACCCACGATGTCGCCCATGTTCTCCTCGGGCGTGATCACCTCGATCTTCATGATCGGCTCCATCAGCACCGGCTTGCACTTGGGCACGGCGGCGCGGAAGGCGGCCTTCGCGCAGATCTCGAAGCTCAACGCATCGGAGTCCACGTTGTGGAACGATCCGTCGTACAGCGTCACCTTCAGGCTCTCCATCGGATAGCCGGCGAGCACGCCGTTCTTCAAGCTGGCATCGAAGCCCTTCTGCACAGGCCCGATGAATTCCTTCGGGATGGAACCGCCCTTGATCTCGTCGATGAACTCCAGGCCGGTCTTCTCCTTGTCCGTCTGCGGCTCGATGCGCACGTGGATGTCGGCGAACTTACCGCGACCACCCGTCTGCTTCTTGTACACTTCGCGGTGCTCGGTGGTGCCCGTGATGGCCTCCTTGTACTTCACCTGCGGAGCGCCCTGGTTGCATTCCACCTTGAACTCGCGCTTCATGCGGTCCACGAGGATCTCCAGGTGCAGTTCGCCCATCCCGCTGATCACGGTCTGGCCGGTCTCTTCGTCGGTGTGCACCTTGAAGGTGGGGTCCTCCTCGGCCAGCTTCGCCAGCGCCGTGCCCATCTTGTCCAGGTCGGCCTGGGTCTTGGGCTCGATGGCGATGCCGATCACCGGCTCGGGGAAGCTCATGCTCTCCAGCACGATCGGCTTGTCCTCCGCGCACAACGTGTCGCCGGTGCGGATGTCCTTGAATCCAACAGCCGCTCCGATGTCGCCGGCCTCGATGACCTCGACAGGGTTCTGCTTGTTGGAGTGCATCTGGAAGATCCGGCTGATGCGCTCCTTGTTGCCGGTGCGCATGTTCTTCACGTAGCTGCCGGCAGGCACCGCTCCGCTGTAGCAGCGGAAGAAGGCCAGACGACCCACGTAGGGGTCCGTGGCGATCTTGAAGGCCAGGCTGGCCATCGGCTCATCAGCGCTCGGCTTACGGGTGATCTCCTCGCCGGTGTCCGGGTCGGTACCGGTCACGGCCTCGATGTCTACCGGGCTCGGCAGATAGGCCATCACCGCGTCCAGCATGGTCTGCACACCCTTGTTCTTGAAGGCGCTGCCGCAGAGGATCGGGGTGATGCTCATGCTGATCGCGCTCTTGCGGATGGCGTTCATGATCTCGGCCTCCGTCAAGGAATCCGGATCATTGAAGTACTTCTCCATCAAGCTGTCGTCGCTCTCGGCAACGGCTTCGATGAGCTTGCCACGCCACTCCTCCACCGTCTCCTTCAGGTCCTCGGGGATGGGAACCTCGTTCCAGGTCATGCCCTGGTCCGCCTCGTTCCACACCATGCCACGGTTGTTGATCAGATCGACCACGCCCTTGAACTCGGCTTCGGCGCCGATAGGCACCTGCAGGGGCACCGGGTTCGCGCCGAGGCGCTCCTTGATCTGGGCCACCACCTTGAAGAAGTCGGCGCCGCTACGGTCCATCTTGTTGACGAAGCCGATGCGGGGCACCTTGTACTTGTTGGCCTGGCGCCATACCGTTTCACTCTGGGGCTCCACGCCACCCACGGCGCAGAACAGGGCCACAGCACCGTCCAGCACGCGCAGGCTGCGCTCCACCTCCACGGTGAAGTCCACGTGGCCCGGCGTGTCGATCAGGTTGATCTTGTACGTATCGCCACGATACTTCCAGCTGGTGGTGGTGGCGGCGCTGGTGATGGTGATCCCCCGCTCCTGCTCCTGCTCCATCCAGTCCATGGTGGCCGCACCGTCGTGCACCTCACCGATCTTGTGTACCAGACCGGTGTAGTACAGGATGCGCTCGGACGTGGTCGTCTTCCCGGCATCGATGTGCGCCATGATGCCGATGTTGCGCGTGTATTTGAGGTCCCTCTTGGCCATTGTTCTGTTCGCTACCCGTCGTTATCAGAAGCGGAAGTGGCTGAACGCCTTGTTCGCTTCGGCCATCTTGTGGACTTCCTCCTTCTTCTTGTATGCACCACCCTCCTCCTTGGATGCGGCCAGGATCTCGTTCGCCAGTTTGCTCGCCATGCTCCGCTCGTTGCGGTTGCGGGCGTATCCGATCAGCCATTTCATCGCGAGGCTCTTCTTGCGGTCCTCACGCACGGCCTGTGGGATCTGGAAGTTCGCACCACCAACACGGCGGCTGCGCACCTCCACCTGCGGCGTCACGTTCGTGAGCGCCTTGCGGAAGATCTCCAGACCATCCTCGCCGCTCTTCTCGGCAACGATGTCGATCGCGTTGTAGAAGATGTCGAACGACTTGCTCTTCTTGCCGTCGTACATCAGGTTGTTCACGAACTTGGTCACCTGCGTGTCACCGAACTTGGGGTCGGGCAGGGTCGTGTGCTTGACTGCTTTCTTGCGCATGGTCTTTGAACCTTACCGTGAACGCTTATTTCTTCTTGGCAGGAGCCGCCCCGGCTTTGGGCTTCTTCGTGCCGTATTTGCTGCGACGCTGGTTGCGGCCTTCCACACCCGAGGTGTCCAATACACCGCGAACGATATGGTACTTCACACCCGGCAGATCCTTCACACGACCACCGCGCACGAGCACGATGCTGTGCTCCTGCAGGTTGTGACCCTCACCGCCGATGTAGGCGATCACCTCGTAGCCGTTCACCAGGCGCACCTTGGCCACCTTGCGAAGGGCCGAGTTCGGCTTCTTCGGGGTGGTGGTGTACACCTTGGTGCACACGCCACGACGCTGCGGGCAGGACTTGAGGGCAATGGACTTGCTCTTGTACACAGGGTTCTCGCGACCCTTGCGGATGAGCTGTTGAATGGTTGGCATGAGCTCCTTTCGGTTGGCTTTCAGCGTCTTTAGCCATTCCTCGGCTAAAAACGGGCTGCAAATGTACGTGAAAGCAGTTTCCAACCCGCTGGTGTTCAACGAAAATTCCTGGGGCGCCCAGGGTGGCCGGATCGCCCGGTGGATCCGGGCTTCCTGTCATGCAGCCGCTAAAACCCTGCGATCCAAGCGAATGCCAGAACACCAGGCCCGCTGGATCCGGCGCGGGATCCGCATTTCCCAGTCGACGGGGTAAGAACGATCCCGATCAGCTTCTTATCTTTGTTAGCATCATTTGATATTATCAATGGACATCTCCAGCATCACCTACTACTCCATCAGCCCGCGCATGCTGAACCTGCTGGCCACCATCCATCACCGGCTGGGCGAAGTCCATGCCCGACACCTGCACGCTCCGGCCGCTGACCTGGCCAAAGCCTACCATATCAGCGTGGTCCACAGCACCTTGGCCATCGAGGGGAGCACCCTGGACGCCCTGCCCGTGGCCGATATCCTCGCCAGCCCGACCACCGCGACCGAAGGATCGGCCGCCTTGGAGGCGGTGAACACCCACCGGGCACACGACCTGGCCTTGGACCTCGACCCCTTCGTGGAGCACGACCTGCGCCACGCCCA
>JAKQEI010000222.1 GCA_029573495.1 Bacteroidota bacterium
GGACATGTCCTACCCCGAGCACCGCTTCAACATCATCGACACCCCCGGCCACGTGGACTTCACCATCGAGGTGGAGCGTTCCATGCGCGTGCTGGACGGCGCCTGCATGGTGTACTGCGCCGTGGGTGGCGTGCAGCCCCAGTCGGAAACCGTGTGGCGTCAGGCCAACAAGTACAAGGTGCCCCGTCTGGCCTTCGTGAACAAGATGGACCGCACCGGCGCCAACTTCTTCAAGGTCTATGACCAGATGAAGTTGCGCCTGAAGGCCAACCCCGTGCCCGTGGTGATCCCGATCGGCGCCGAGGAAAACTTCAAGGGCGTCGTGGACCTGTTGAAGATGAAGGCCATCATCTGGGACGAGGCTTCGCAAGGCATGAAGTTCGAATACCAGGACATCCCTGCGGATCTGGTGGAGTCGGCCAAGGAATGGCGTGAAAAGATGGTCGAGGCGGCTGCCGAGGCGTCCGAAGAGCTGATGAACAAGTACCTGGAAGAGGGTGACCTCAGCGAAGCGGAAATCAAGGCGGGCCTGCGTCAGCGCACCATCGCCACCGAAATCCACCCGATGCTGTGTGGTACCGCATTCAAGAACAAGGGCGTGCAGCGCATGCTGGATGCCGTGATCGACTACCTGCCTGCGCCGACCGATATTCCCGATGTGACGGGTACGGACGAAGACGAGCAGCCTGTGAGCCGCAAGGCCGACGACAACGAGAAGTTCTCGGCCCTGGCGTTCAAGCTGATGACCGACCCCTTCGTCGGCCAACTGACCTTCGTGCGTGTGTACTCCGGCGTGCTGACCAAAGGCGACACCGTGTACAACTCGGTCAAGGGCAAGAAGGAGCGTATCGGCCGTATCGTGCAGATGATGGCCAACGACCGCGTGGAAGTGGACGAAATCCGCGCCGGCGACATCGCCGCCTGCGTGGGTCTGAAGGAAGTGACCACCGGCGAAACGCTGTGCGACGTGGCTTCGCCCATCGTGCTTGAGCGCATGGTGTTCCCCGAGCCCGTGATCTCGCAGGCCGTGGAGCCCAAGACCAAGGCCGATCAGGAAAAGATGGGCATCGCCCTGTCGCGCCTGGCTTCGGAAGACCCATCGTTCCGCGTGCGTACCGACGAGGAATCCGGCCAGACCATCATTTCCGGCATGGGCGAGCTGCACCTGGAAATCATCGTGGACCGCATGAAGCGTGAGTTCGGTGTGGAAGCCAACGTGGGCAAGCCCCAGGTGGCCTACCGCGAAACCGTGCGCAAGTCGGTGGCCGATGTGGACGGCAAGTTCGTGCGCCAGTCGGGCGGCAAGGGCCAGTACGGCCACGTGGTGTTCCGCCTGGAGCCCAACGAAGCCGGCAAGGGTTTCGAGTTCCTGGACGAAATCAAGGGTGGTGTGGTGCCGCGCGAGTACATCCCTGCGGTGGAAAAGGGCGTGATCGAAGCACTCAACAGCGGTGTGTTGGCCGGCTTCCCGGTGGTGGACGTGAAGGTCGCGCTGACCTTCGGTTCCTACCACGACGTGGACTCGTCCGAGCAGGCGTTCAAGATGGCTGCCATCTTTGGTTTCAAGGAAGCCGCCCGCAAGGCCAATCCCGTCATCCTGGAGCCCATGATGGCCGTGGAAGTGGAGACCCCCGAAGACTACGCCGGCAACGTGATGGGTGACCTGTCCAGCCGTCGCGGCATGGTGCAGGGCATGGACGACATGGTTGGTGGCGGCAAGATCATCAAGGCCGAAGTGCCCCTGTCGGAAATGTTCGGCTACTCCACCACGCTGCG
>JAKQEI010000266.1 GCA_029573495.1 Bacteroidota bacterium
AACCTGGTCGCCTTCTCCTCGTACTTCGGCGACGCCACCGGACAGGGATTCGCCCTGTTCTCCTTCGGCATAGCCGCGGCCGAGGTGACCATAGGACTGGCCATATTGCTGAACCTCAACAAGCTGAGGAAGACCGTGAACATAGACGAAATTAACCTGCTGAGGTGGTAAAGATGGACATACTGGAATACGCATGGTTGATACCGGTACTGCCGCTGGCGACGTTCGTCTTCATCGGTCTCTTCGGCAAGAAGCTCAACGACCTGAACGGTTACATCGCCGTCGGAGGCGTCGGTGCAGGAATGGTCCTGGCACTTTGGACGGCCTACGAGCTGCTGACCACCGGAAGGGTCTACAGCACCAGCCAGACCTGGGTGGTCCTGAGCTCCAAGTACACCCTGGAGATGGGTGTATATCTGGACAACGTGGCGGCCATGATGCTGATCGTGGTCTCCTTCATCTCCTTCCTGGTGGTCATTTACTCGACCGCCTACATGCATGACCAGGGCCCCAGGCGCCACCGGTACTTCACCGAGATCTGCCTGTTCGTGGGCGTCATGCTTGGATTGGTCCTGGCCAACAACTTCTTCCAGATGTTCGTGTTCTGGGAGCTGGTCGGTCTGTGCTCATACCTGCTCATCGGATTCTGGTACGAGAGGCCCTCCGCGGCCCGCGCCGCCAAGAAGGCCTTCCTGGTCACCAGGGTGGGCGACGTCATGTTCATGATCGGCCTGTTCATCCTGTTCACCGAGCTGGGTACCTTCAACTACGAGGCTGTCTGGCACGCTCTGGACACCGCCGACCCGGCCATGATGGCCTTCGCGGCCTTCTTCCTGTTCGGTGGGGCGATAGGCAAGAGCGCGCAGTTCCCGCTGCATGATTGGCTTCCGGACGCGATGGAAGGTCCGACCACTGTCTCCGCCTTGATACACGCGGCTACCATGGTCAACGCAGGTGTATACCTGGTCGCCAGGTCCTTCCCGATCATCGCTACCAGCGCCGAGGTCGCTCTGTTCGTGGGCGCCATTGGAGGCATCACCGCCTTCATCGCCGCCACCATGGCCCTCTGCGCCCCGAAGATCAAGGGAGTGCTAGCTTACTCCACCGTCTCCCAGCTGGGATACATGATCCTCGGGCTTGGGGCGGGCGCGTTCCTGTGGCACCACGGCCACCACGTTGAAGGCTCCATTGCCTTCGGTGCCGGCCTGTTCCACCTGATGAACCACGCCTTCTTCAAGGGCCAGCTCTTCCTGGGCGCCGGAGCGGTCATCCACTACGTGCACACCGAGGAACTGGCTAAGATGGGCGGGTTGGGCAAGTACATGAAGGTCAGCATGATCACCATGCTGATCTCATGCATATCCATCGCCGGTATCCCGCCTCTCTCTGGATTCTGGAGCAAGGACGAGGTGCTCGCGGTAACGTTCGAGGCCGGCGATGCCGGGCTTACCTTCATGGTGCTGTGGGTATTGGGAGTGCTGACCGCCTTCATGACCGCCTTCTACATGTTCCGCATGTGGTTCATGGTCTTCGCGGGCAAGCCCAACGAGGGCACCAAGCACGCCACCGAGCACGGGCACCACAAGCATGAGGCGCCCTTCGCCATGCTGCTCCCGCTGGTGGTCCTGGGCGCTCTGGCCTTCGGCTCCGGCTTCTCCCTGTTCATTGGGGACGGGTTCTTCGGCGCCATATACTTCGAGCACGCTCACGCGCTGAGCATAGGCGAGCGGCTGACCGAGGTCTTCACCTCCCCGCTGACCTACATATCCATAGTGGCTGCGGTCGGCGGCATAATGCTGGCCTACTTCAGCTTCTACAAGACCAAGGTATCTGCGGAGAAGGTCGTGTCCAAGGGCTTCCCCAAGGCCATGCACCAGCTGCTCCTGGACCGCTACAAGTTCCCGGTGGCCTATGACAAGATAGGTTACGTGGGAGTGTACGGCTTCTCCCTGTTGCTGGACAAGTTCGATCGCTACGTAATCGACGGCATCGTGAACGGCATCAGCACCTTCCTGATCAAGAGCGGAGGCGTGGTACGCAAGCTGCAGAACGGCTTCGTGCAGAGCTACGCCACCTTGCTCCTGATCGGTGTGTCGGTGATCGTGATCCTTCTCTACGTCGTAGGAGTGCTGAGGTGATCCCATGGAAATACCGATACTATCCCTGATGTTGCTCGTATCCCTGGTCGGTGCATTGGTCACCTTCTTCATGGGCAAGAACCCCAAGATGGCCAAGATATCCGCTCTGGTCTTCTCGGCCATACCTATGATCCTGGCGTTGTTCATGCTCACCGAGTATGTGCAGACCGCCGGCGGGTACCAGTTCAAGGAGTCCTTCACCTGGATCGAGTCGCTCGGCATATCCTACATACTGGGAGTGGACGGCATCAGCGTGCCCATGGTCTTCCTGAGCACACTACTGGTGTTCCTGGCGGTCATATTCTCCTGGGATATCGATCACCGGACCAACCAGTTCATGGCCCTCCTGCTGGTGCTGGAGCTGGGAGTTCTAGGCGTCTTCATGGCCCTGGACTACTTCCTGTTCTACATCTTCTGGGAGGTCGTGCTAATCCCGATGTACTTCCTGATCAGCGTATGGGGCGGTCCGCGCAGGGCCTACTCGGCGATCAAGTTCTTCATATACACCCACATCGCCAGTCTGGCCATGCTGCTAGGTATCTTCGCCCTGTATTTCGAGGCCGCCTCGGTAAACGGGTTCTACTCCTTCGGCATGGAGGACATCAACGCCGTGTCGCCGATGTTCGGGCTGACCTTCCAGATAATCGTGTTCGGCGCGCTCTTCTTCGGCTTCGCCGTGAAGATGCCGTCCTTCCCGTTCCATACCTGGCTGCCCGACGCGCACGTGGAGGCCCCTACCGCGGGATCGGTCCTGCTGGCCGGCCTGCTGCTTAAGATGGGGTCCTATGGTATCATCCGCGTTGCGTTCCCCGCACTGCCGGACGGCGCCCAGGAATGGCAGTGGGTGATGGTCATCCTGGCCATACTATCCATAGTCTACGGCGCCATCATGTGCATCGCGCAGAAGGACCTGAAGAAGATGGTGGCGTACTCCTCCATCAGCCACATGGGCATCGTGATGCTAGGGTTCGCCACCTTCACCGAGATCGGCATCGCCGCCGGTGTGTTCCAGATGTTCGCCCACGGCCTCATCACCGCCGTCCTCTTCATGATGTGCGGAGTGGTACAGCACAAGGCGGGCACCAGGAACATCCCCAGGCTCGGCGGGCTCGCCGCCAAGATGCCTCTCGCCGCGACGTTCATGATGATCGGCTTCATGGCCTCCCTCGGACTTCCGGGGATGGTGGGCTTCGTGGCCGAGTTCTCGGTCATGACCGCAACCTTCGACGCCTTCGGCTGGCTGCTGCTGATACCCGTGACCAGCATCGCCTTTACCGCCGCGTATTACATATGGGCGATGCAGCGCACGTTGTTCGGCCCGCTGACCAAGGAGGTCGACACCGAGCATCTGCACGACGTTTACTGGTACGAAGCGCTGCCCCTGGCCGTGCTCAGCGGTCTCATCGTGCTGTTCGGCATGTTCCCCGCCCTGGTCATGGACTACATACGCCCCGCTCTTGGCACCGTACTGGGCCTTCTGGGAGGGATCTAAGTGGACTATACGGCATTGTATCCCGAGATAATCGTGGCCCTGTTCGCGCTGGCGCTGCCGGCGGTAAACCTGCTGCTGAAGGACAACAAGTTCCTGGCGGCCGTATCGCTGGCCGGCGTAGGCCTGTCCATGCTGGCCGTGGTCATGTACTTCGTGGAAGGGATGGCCCCGCAGGCCTTCGACAACGGCCTGCTGGTGCTGAACGACTTCAGCGCCCTGTTCATGATGGTGTTCCTGGCCGTGGCCTTCGTGGTGATCCTCGCCTCCGTCAAGTTCATCGAGGGGGAGAAGCACGCCGCGGAGTACTACTCGCTCATCCTGCTGGCCACGGTCGGCATGATGCTGGTAGC
>JAKQEI010000271.1 GCA_029573495.1 Bacteroidota bacterium
GTTACCACGTGAACGCATACGCGACCGGGAATAGCAGCGGCCTGAACTGGACGAACGCGTTCACCGACTTCCAGGAGGCGCTGGGGGTGGTGATACCAGGGGACGAGATCTGGGTGGCCGCCGGGCAATACCGTCCGACCACGGGAACAAGCAGGACCACCTCCTTCAATGTCCGCAATGGCGTGAACATGTACGGTGGCTTCGACAGCACGGAGTCGGCGTTGGAGGAACGCGATATCGCCGCCAACCCGACCGTGCTCAATGGTGATATCGGTGAACCTGGGACGAGTTCCGACAACTCCAACACGGTGGTGACGGCGAACCAACTGACCATACCGACGGCCCTGGACGGATTCCGGATCATGAACGGGAACGCCGGCGGCAGCTACAATGGTGACGGCATGCGCGTGACCAATACGTTGGCCGGTCGGCTCACCCTGCGCAATTGCACCCTGGTGAACAACTATGCGGGCAACTACGGCGGCGGCATCTACCTCGGCGCGGCGAAATTGACGCTCGAGAACTGCGACCTCATCAACAACAGCGCAGGCACGGGCGGCGACGGTGGTGCCATCCTGAACGGCAACAACAACGGTGGTCCGACCAGTGTGCTCATCATCCGCGACAGCCGGTTCACGAACAACACCGCAAGAAGGGGTGCATGCCTCTTCAACAACATCGCCTACGACACCTTGTTGATCGAACGCAGCATCTTCACGAACAACACCTCGGAGTTCAGCATCCTCTCGATCGATGGTTTCCACGAAGCCCGCCTGAGCAACTCGTACATCATAGGGAATACGGTCGACGGCTCCAGTAGCAACGTGCTATACGTCAACGCGTCCGCACAGGGGGATCAGTTCTCCATGATCAACTGCACGGTGACCCAGAACTACAATGTGCATAGTGGTTCGCTCCAGGGGGAGATGCTCAAGATCCTCGATACCCAGCACGTGATCCAGAACAGCATCATACACGGGAACTCAGCATACAACGGCAGGCAGGTGAGTACGAACCTGGTCATCACCAATTCCATCGTGCAGGGGGGCATGCCAACGGCATGAGCATCATCGAACTCGACCCGCTGTTCAATGCGCCCTATGCGGGCACGTCGACGAATTTCGACGCCACCGCGTACGACTATCACCCCGTACCCTCCTCACCGGCCGTCAACGCGGGCAACAACGACCTGGTGCCTGAGGATTCCCCGTTCGACCTTGCCAGTGACCCGCGCATCCAGGGTGGCACCGTGGATCTGGGCTGCTACGAATCGGACATCAGCACCGCTCTGCCGGTCACTTCAAGGCCTTTGGCCACCTGGTCCTACGATCCCGGCTCACGAATGATCCGGATCCCGGGATCGGCAGCGGTGCTTGGTGCAATGATCGTCCTCCACGATACCCGTGGCCGGGAGGTGCTTCGCACACGCATCATAGGGGATACCCAACCGTTGGTGCTTCCAACAGGCGTCTACATCGCCACGAACCAGCAACTGGGCCGCTTGAAGCTCGTGGTTCCTTGAACTGGTGCGCTCAGACGTTCCGTTCGATGAACTTCACGATCTCGCCGGCGATGTCGTGACCGGTGGCCCCTTCGATCCCTTCGAGGCCGGGTGAACTGTTCACCTCGATCACCAGCGGTCCACGATCGCTCTGGAGCATGTCCACACCCGCCACATGCAGGCCCAGGGCCTTGGCCGCCTTGATGGCGGTGACCTCCTCCTCGTGCGTGAGCTGGATGAGCTCGGCGGTGCCACCCCTGTGCAGGTTGCTGCGGAACTCACCTTCCTTCCCTGTCCGCTTCATCGCTCCGACCACCCGGCCATCCACCACGAAGGCCCTGATATCGATCCCCTTGCTCTCCTTGATGAACTCCTGCACGATCACGCGCGCCTTCAGGCTGTTGAAGGATTCGCAGACGGCGATGGCCGCCTTCTTCGTCTCGGCGAGCACCACGCCCAGACCCTGGGTGCCTTCGAGCAATTTGATGATGCAAGGGGCACCGCCGACGTTGTCCACGATGCTGCCCACGTCCTTGCTGTAGTTGGTGAACACCGTCTTTGGGATACCCACCCCACTGCGCGTGAGGATCTGCATGCTGCGCAACTTGTCCCGACTACGCACGAGGGCCTGGCTCTCGGTGGTGGTGAACACCTTCATCATCTCGAACTGACGCACCACGGCGGTCCCGTAGAAGGTGACACTGGCCCCGATACGTGGTATGATGGCGTCCACATCGGTCAAGGGCTGCCCACCGTAGATCACCTGGGGGTTCTTCTTCTCGATCAGGATATCGCACTTCACGTGGTTCACCACGCGGGCACTGTGGCCCCGTGCTTCAATGGCCTCCACCAACCGTTTGGTGGAGTACAATTTGGTGTCCCGCGAGAGGACGACGATGTTCATGGGAAGTTGAAGAGGTGCAAAAGTAGGTGACCCCGGGCGCGTCCAGATCCGTTCACACGGGCTTAACGCGGACCACCCAGGGCCCACAACGCGGTCCGCTGAAGCCCGATGTCGAGCTTGTGGTACGCACCTGGTATCGGAGGCACCCCGTCCTTCCCGGTGATGTACCACGGGTGCTCGGCGACCGTTGCGTCCAACGAGATGGAATGGTAGCGCATCAGGTAGGTCTGCAAGGACCAGTCATCCCACATTCCATTGGGCAATCCGACCGTGGTACCCGGTGGCACCACCTCCCCGATGCGGTGCACGTCGCCCAGCAGTTCGGCATCTCGGCCCGGGCTTCCGAAGAGTATGACCGCGGCAACGAGCGCGCCGATGACCAGTACGATACCCGTGCCTCTGACCAGGCGCTGGATCAACGGGTTCAGGACCGCCCGATCCATGAGGACCTCGATCTGCCGATGGACGGGACGGGCCACGGACAGCGCCATGATGGGTAACGCAGCACCCATGTAGAAGGACTTCTGGACCATGGTGAGCATGAGCGGGAGAACTCCGGAAAGACCAACGAACAGGAGGGCAAGGCTCTGGCGGAGTCGACCGGTATCGCCGGGCACGGTCTTCCCACCTCCTATCCACCACATGACCGCTGCGATCACCAGGGGTCCGAGCAGGTTGGAGAGGAGCATCTCGAGCGATGCCAGCCGGTACTCCACCGTGGGCACTTCGGCGATGCGATGCAACAGACGCTTCTCCACATAGGGCCGCAGATTCGCATTCGGCCCGGGCAGGTACCAAAGGAGTGCGATGGCGCCCACGACGATGGCGGTCATGATGATGGAATCGATGACACCGCGTCCGAGCTTCCCGCGATCGAGGATCAGCCCGAACAGGACCGGTGCGGCCAGGGGGAAGAGACCGGGCAGGCCTTTGGTGAGCGCGGCCAGGAAGACGAGGATGCCGGCAAGGGCGATCAAGGGGCGCTTCCCCTCCCGTGCCTTCATCACGCACCACACCGCCGCCGTGGTGAAGACGGCCATGGTGTTCTCCATCATGTTGTTGTGGACGCTCCAAAAGACCGTGGGGATGATGACCCACAACAGGACCGGCCACCAGGCGGTGCGCCTGCCGAGCTTGGGTGGTAACGACAACCTCCAGATGCCCATGATGCCCCACGCCACGAGCAGTGCCATGCAGAGCGCGTAGAGGCGCTCGACCCAGAAGCCGCTGCCGAAGACCTTGAACCAGATGGCGAGCAGACCGAAGAACAGCGGAGGATGCTCGTGGAAGGTGGTCATCCCGGCGACGCCCACCGCACTGAACCGGGGTTGCCAGAAAGTGCCGTACCCAAGCGCCTCGTTGTGTGCCACGGCGGCATACAATTCACCGTCCATGAACATGCCATCCTGCGCCAGGCGGGGTAGCAGGAGCACGAGGAAGACACCGGCGGTGAGCCAGAAGAAGGCACGAGCGGAACGGCCCATCGATCCAAATGTAGACCGGCCCGTGCGGACGTAGGCGTGTAGTTTCGCGTCATGTCATGGCTCGAAGGGAAGCTTCCGCGTGATCCATTGCTCGCTCTCACCGTGATCGCGCTCATCCCGCGCATCGTGGCCGCTTTCTTCAGCGGGGGCTACTTCGCACATGATGACCATTTCCTGATCATCGAGCCCGCGGCGAGCTGGGTGGATGCACCGGCATACAGTACCTGGCTACCCTGGAACCAGACCGGTGAGCCCCATCCGTCAGGACACAGCTTCTTCTACGTGGGGCTTCACTATCTGCTGTTCCTCGGATCGAAGGCCATCCACCTCGTTGACCCAAAAGCACAGATGGTGGTGGTGCGCCTGCTGCACGCGGTATGGAGCCTCGTGGTGGTCCGGGCAGGCTACCGCATCGCGCTGCGCCTCTCCGATGAGCGGACGGCCTGGCACACGGGGCTCTTCCTGGCGTTGTTCTACTTCATGCCCTTCCTCAGCGTCCGTAACCTCGTGGAAGTGGCCTGCATCCCCTTCTTGATGCTCGGCTGCCTGCGGCTGGTGCGCGATCCGGCGGGGCCCGGCCTCCGTGACGTCCTGCTTGCGGGCATCTGGATCGGGCTGGCCATCAACGTGCGGTTCCAGACTATCTTCTTCGCTGCAGGACCTGGTCTCGCCCTCCTTCTGCAACGACGCTGGAGGGAAGCCGTTGTCTATGGCATCGGCGTAGCGATCCCCATCGCGGTGATCCAGTCCGTGGTCGACCTGTTCCTCTGGGGCGTGCCCTTCGCCGAGATCAC
>JAKQEI010000277.1 GCA_029573495.1 Bacteroidota bacterium
CACCCAGGGCCAGCAACAGGACGAGCAGGCTGGCGGCGAGCATCACCGTGCGCGAATCGTGGAAGGGCTTGCTGTGGATGCTGAAGACGACCTCATGCTCGCCCGCTGGCACGCGTAGCGCCCGCAACACGTAGTCCGCGCGCACATGCTCCGCCGGCTGACCGTCGATCGTGGCCTGCCAGTCCGGACCATACCAGATCTCGCTGAAGACCACCACGCCACCGGCCGATGAACGCACATGGTAGGTGAGCTTGTTCGTCTGGTAGTCGGTCATCTCCGCGCTCGCGCTCGGGTCCGCCGTGATCGCCGCTTCGCCCAAGGCGGACCGGTACCGCTCATCCACCAGCGCGGTGCGCGCCGGATCGAAGGCGCCGAGGGCCATGATCTCCGCATCCGCGTTCGGCTCCCACTTCACCTCGTCCACGAACCAGGCCGCGCCCAAGGCATTGGTGTTGCGGATCGGCGGCCGTTCCGGGTTGTAGATGAGGTATCGCGTGTTGAGCATGTTGAGCACGCCCTCCTTCCCCAGCAGGCTGTCGATCTGCGGCATTGAAGTCCCGCTCTGCAACAAGGCGCCGACCCGCTGCATGGCCGGTGCGAGCTGGAACTCGATCAGCTCCTGGTAGCGCTTCAACTTGGCGCCGTGGTAGCCGCCCAGGCTGCGGTGGAAATAGCTCACCTGGGTGCTGTTGAACGGGTTGTTCAAGGAGAGGACACGGTAGCCGTCGGTGTTACGCCGCAAGGTGCCGAAACGCGCGGCGAGCTCTTCATCCGGCTTCAGCATCTTCGCTGCTCCGCTCTCATGCTGGCGCTCTTCCTTCAGGCGCGTGATCAGGGCCTGGTGCGCTTCGTCCATGCCCGGCTTCCACTCCGCTTCCAGGATGGCCTTGTCCGCCTCGGTCGGCGTGAATGGTTTCTTCAGTTCATCCGCATCGGCCCATTGCACGTAGCGACCGCGCTCCTTCTCGTTGTGCATGTACCGCTTGTCCACGACCCATTGATCCAGCAGGACCAACACGCCTAGCCCTGCGATGAACACCACGCGACCAACGACCATCCGCCCGAAGAGGAAGAGCAGGATCCCCGCGGCCAGCACGAAGGCGAAGCTTCGCCACACATCCGCCGTGAAGATGCCGATGCGCACCTCCTTCAGGTTGTCCACGAAGAGCGCGATCTGCGACTCCATCCCGGGAGAGCTCTCCGCCTGCTCAGTGAGCATGGCCTTCTCCTGGTCGCTGACGAAGTTGAAGAGGTTGTCCGGCATCACCGCCATCGCCAGCAGCAACGCCAGCACCGCGCCCACACCGAACAACGCGCGCTTCTCCATCACCTTGTCCCATCCGCCGTTCTTCAGCAGTTGATCGAGGTAGCGCATGGCCATCACCGGCACAGCCAGCGCAAGCACCACCAGGATCATCGTCACCGAGCGGAACTTGTCGTAGCCCGGCACATGCTCCAGGAAGAAGTCGGTGAGCGGCATGTGGTTGCGGCCCCAGGAGAGCAGCAGCGTGAGCAGCAGGGCGCTGAAGAGCGCATAGAGCAGGCCATCGCTCACGAGCACCAGCCCGGCCAGCAGATAGATGATAAGCAGTGCACCTGCGAGCAGCGATGCCTTGATGCCCATCACCTGTACGGTGTTGTCCAGCTCATCGAAAGGTGCCGCGTTGGCGATACCGATCTGCAGGAGCAGGAAGACCACCGACCCTGCGATCCACCAGCGATCCCGTCCTTCGGCCTGCAACAGCAGCAGCAGCATGAGCACCACGATGATGGCCCCTGCGTATTGCGGACCGGCCGTGCTGTACTGGTCGCCCCAGTAACGGTTCATCTGCGCGATGTTCTGGCGCAGCCGCGGATCGGCCTTGGCCACCTCTGCGCCGTTGCCGATCATCCCCGTGGCGCCGCCCTTGGCATCGGGTACGAGGAAGGTGAATGACTCCTGCTTGCCGTAGCTGTATTGCGTCACGTAATCGCGGTCGAGGCCGGCGGTGCGCAGCCCTTCATCCCTGGCGCCGTTCGGCAGGATGGTGAGCTCGCTCTTCCCCCGCGTGCTGTACTTGCCGTATTCCAATGTACTCCACAACATCCCGAGGTTGCACAGGAGCGCGAGCGCCACCGCCACCACGCCCAGGCCCGAACGCATGGCGAAGTCGGGCAGGGCCTTCGTCCGGAACGCACGCGCGGCTTCCGCCAGACCGAAGAGCACAAGCAGCATGCTCAGGTAGTAGGTGATCTGCACGTGGTTCATCATCACCTCCAGCCCGAGGAAGAGCGCCAGCAGCGCCGCTCCCGTCCACTTGTCGCCGCGGTAGAGCAGGTACATGGCGCCGAAGACGAGCGGCATGTAGCCGATGGCATTGGCCTTGCTGGTGTGACCGGCGGGCAGGATCACGAAGAAGTAGCTGCTGAAGGCGAAGGCCACCGCCCCCACCACGCTGAGCCACGGATCCACCTTGAGGATGCGCAGCGCCACGTACATGCCCAGCAGGTAGAGGAAGAGGAAGTTGGCCGGGCGCGGCAGGAAGCCATGGAAGGCATCATCCACCACCGAGAGCAGGTTGGCCGTCCACTTTACCATGATCTGGTAGGCGGGCATGCCACTGAACATGCTGCCGGTCCACAGGGCCTCCTCGCCCGTGGCCTCGCGGTGCTCGTTGATCTCCTGGGCCATGCCCTTCCACTGCTTGATGTCGTGCTGCACCAGGCCCTTGCCATCGAGCACGGGGCTGAAGTAGGTGAGGCAGAGCGCGTAGAAGAAGGCCACCGCCACCACCACGGGTAGCAGGCGTTTCCAGGGAAGGTGGTTCATGGGTGGTGATCGTTACTTGATCTCCTCGTAGTCGGCGTCGACGATGTTGCCCGAGGAGGGACCGCCGGACGGGCCACCCTCACCGGGCCGCTCGATGCGGACCTCGCCTTGTGGGCGCTGCGGCTCGTTGGTGCGCCGTGCGGGCGGGGTGTTGCGGCTGTTCTGGTAGCGCAGGACCAAGCGAAGCACCCACCAGACCACCACCAGCACGAGGATGGTGCGCAGGGTGCCGTTCAGGCTGGCTTCGGCTGCGTTCATCGGAAGCGGCCAAAGATAGGCCCCGGTCCTCGCCCACCGCGGAAACCCTACCTTTGCCGCCCATTTCGCGCCGGACAAGCGCTTCGACCACTTTTCCCACCTGCCTTCCATGTCCTCCTTCGAAGCGCTCGGCCTCCGCGCCGAAACCCTCAAGTCCCTCGCCGAGATCGGCTTCACCACTCCCACCCCCGTTCAGGAACAGGCCATCCCCCTGCTGCTGAGGACCGAGAAGGACGTGGTGGCCCTGGCCCAGACCGGCACCGGCAAGACCGCCGCCTTCGGCCTGCCCATGCTGGAGTTCCTGGATCCCCAGGACCGCACCATCCAAAGCCTCATCCTGGCCCCCACGCGCGAGCTGTGCGTGCAGATCAGCAAGGACCTGGAGCGTTTCAGCGCCAACCTGAAAGGCACCCGCATTGTGGCGGTCTATGGCGGCGCCAGCATCCGCGACCAGATCCGCGACATCCAGCGCGGCGCTCAGATCATTGTGGCCACGCCCGGCCGCCTGCTGGATCTGATCGGTCGCGATGTACTGGACCTGAGCACGGTTGATGTGGTGGTGCTGGACGAGGCCGACGAGATGCTCAACATGGGCTTCCAGGAGGACCTCACCGAGATCCTGGAGAAGACGCCCGAGGACAAGCGCACCTGGCTCTTCAGCGCGACGATGAGCAGCGACGTGCGCCGCATCGCGAAGCGCTACATGCGCGAATTCGAGGAGGTGAGCGTGGGGCCGGCCAACAGCGCGGCAGCAGCGATCCAGCACCAATACTGCGTGGTGCACAGCAAGGACCGGTTCGCGGCGCTGAAACGCTTCATCGACGCCGACGCCGACCTTTTCGGCATCGTATTCTGCCGCACCAAACACGAGACCCAGGACCTCGCCACCGCACTGGTGCGCGACGGCTACAACGCCGATGCCATCCACGGCGACCTCTCCCAGGCACAACGCGACCATGTGATGGGCCGCTACCGGGCCCGCACCATCCGCCTATTGATCGCGACGGATGTGGCTGCGCGCGGGATCGACGTGAAGGACGTGACCCACGTGTTCCACTTCGACCTGCCCGGGGAGGCGGAGAACTACACACACCGCAGCGGTCGTACAGGCCGTGCCGGCCGTGCAGGGATCTCGCTCAGCATCATCGGCGTGCGCGACGTGAACAAGATCCGCCAGTTGGAGCGTGCGCTGAAGACCCACTTCACCTACGTGCGGGTGCCCGGCGGTGCCGAGATCGGCAAGCAGCAGGTGATGGCCTACATGAAGCGCCTGAAGAGCGTGGAGGTGGACGAGGAGGGTTTGGAAGAATTGCTCTCCGAAGCCCGCGCCGAACTGATGAGCTTCGAGAAGGAGGAACTTATCGATCGTTTCATGAGCCTGGCCTTCAACCGCATCATTGAAGCGCACCGCACCTCCTTCGACCTGAACGTGGACATGAGCCGCAAGGACCACAGCGCCCGCGCGGAACGCCCTTCTTCGCTGGAGCGCTTCAGCACCGGTCGTCAGATGTTCATCAACCTGGGCACGGCGGACGGCTTCGACAAGGGCAAGATGCTCGGCTACATCTGTGGCATCAGCGGCATCAGCGGCGAGTTCATCGGCCGCATGTTGATCAAGGACGTGTATTCGTTCGTGGACATCGAGCCGGACCACTTCGAGCAGGTGCTCAACGCCTTCAACAACGCCAACTACAAGGGCCGCAGCGTGCGCGTGGACGCGGCTTCCGGCGGGAGCAAAGGCGGCGAACCGCGGCCAGGCGGCGGTGGGTACCGGGGCGGCGGCGGCAAGCCGGGCGGCTACCGGGCCGGCGGCCACCAAGGGGGTGGGCAGCGCGGTGGCTACAAGGGCGGCGGCGATCGTGGTGGGTACCAGAGCAGCTACAAGGCCGGCCGGAACGAAGGCGGCGGCTACCAAGGCAACCGGGACGACCGCGGGCCCTCGCGTGGTTTCCAGAAGAAGGACGGCTTCTACGAGCCCAAGCCGAAGTTCCCGAAGAAGAAGTCCTGAGAGCCAGTTCTGAACCACGGGTGCCCCCTCGGGCAACCATTCCGGCCCCAAATGGGTCGCAAGGGGGATGAACTTGATCGGGCTCCATTCGCCGACCGGACCGGCATGCGGGAAACCCCTCCATCGGCCTGATCGCCCGTTCCATCCGGATCGTTCTTGGATGGCCCCCATTCCTTTCGTCACTTCGTCACTTCGCCGACCTGCCATGCGCCTCTCGTTCTCCCTCCTCTTCGCCCTCCTGTTCGCGTTCGTCCATGCCCAGCAGATCAGCATCACGGCCGGTTCCGCGACCAGTTGTTCCGGTGTGATCGAAGACTCCGGTGGGCCGAACGGCTCCTACGGCGATAACGAGGACCATACGCTCACGATCTGTCCGGATGTGCCGGGCAATGTGATCTACCTCACGTGGTTCGTCTTCAACCTGAGCACGCAGGGCGGCCAGGGCAATCCGGCGGACAACATCACGATCTACGACGGCGACAACACGAGTGCCACTTCGTTGGGGACCTACACGGGCTCGGCACTGCAGAACCTGGTGGTGAGCGGCACGGTGTTCAACACCTCCGGATGCCTCACGATCCGGTTCCGCTCGAACACGGGCGGCATCGGTGATTTCGCCGCTGGCTTCCAATGCACGGTCCCCTGCCTCAATCCCACCTCTGTGGCCACCATGCCCGAGGCCGTGCCAGCGATGATCTGCCAGGGGGAAGCCGTGACCTTCGATGGTTCCGGCTCCTACGCCCAGAGCAACTTCAACATCGTGCAATACCTGTGGGACTTCGATGATGGTTCGGTGGACAGCACGAGCGGTCCCATCGCAACGCACGTCTTCGACGATGACGGCGAGCATGTGGTGCAGCTCTACGTACGTGACGACAACGATTGCCGGAACCTGAACCTCGTGGACCTGCAGATCCTTGTGAGCACGACACCCACCTTCAGCCCCACGGACGAGAGCGTGGAGACCTGCTTCGGGGAAACGGTCGCGCTGTTCGGCGGTGCGATCCCGACCACCTGGACGGGCATACCCGATGCGAACTTCGGCGATGGCATCTTCCTGCCGGATGACGTGGGCCTGCCCTTCACATCCACGCTCACCTTCGAGCAGTTCGACTTCGGCCAGCAGGTCACGAGCGTCTCCAACATCCTCTCGATCTGCGTGGAGATGGAACACACCTTCATGGGTGACCTGGTGCTTCAGGTGATCTGCCCGAACGGACAGACCATGATCTTCCATCAGCAGGGCGGTGGTGGCACCTACATCGGCTCGCCCAACGATACGGACAGCAACCAGGATCCCATCATCGGCGAATGCTGGGAGTATTGCTGGAGCCCCACGGCAACGAACGGGACCTGGGTGGAGAACGTGACCGCGGGGGGCAACTTCACGGTGGCAGGTACGCCACCCAATGAATCCATCAACCCGGGCACCTACGAGCCGGTGGAGACCTTCGACAACCTGCTGGGCTGCCCCTTGAACGGCGATTGGACCTATCAGAGCACCGACCTCTGGGGTGCGGACAATGGCTTCATCTGCTCCTGGTCCATCAATTTCGACCCGACGATCATCCCGGACGTCACCACCTTCACGCCGAGCTTCGGGCCCGACGCCGATTCGAGCGCGTGGGTGGGAGGTACGGCCTGGGACTCGATCTCCGCGAACGGTGACACGATAAGCTTCACCGCGGCAGCGCCCGGCGTGTATCCCTTCCAATATGCCGTGACGGACAACTTCGGCTGCACATACGATACCACGATCACGGTGACCGTGAACGAACCTTTCGTGCTGGATGCCGGCGATGACGTGGTGATCTGCAACGACTCGGTGCAGTTGATGGCCACGGTGGTCGGTGCCGTCGGTGAGGATTGTGAATGGACCCTGGAGATGACGGACGACGCCTTCGACGGGTGGAACGGGGCCAGCGTGATCATCACGACGGATGGGGTGACCAACACCTACACGGTACCCTTCGGCGGCTTCTCCACACAGACCTTATCGGTCACGGCAGGAACACTGATCGAGGTGGAGTTCACCTCCGGTTTCTTCGATGACGAGGTGGCCTACACCATCCTCGATGACCAGGGGAACGTGGTCTTCTCCGACGGCCCGAACCCTGCAGCGGGAACGGTGTATTCCGGCACCGTTTCATGTGGCGGATCCAGTGGCATGGTGTGGTCCTGGACGCCGGTGGACGGTCTTTCCGATCCGAACATCGCGAACCCGATGGTCTACACCACGAGCCCGACGATGTACGTGGTCTCCGCGTATATCGATGGTCATCCGGTCTGCAACGCGCAGGACAGCGTGTTCGTGGATATCGACCCCGGTCTCAACCCGGGCAATGACTCACTGGTGGTGCTCTGTGCCACGCCGCCATCCTACCAACTGATCGATCTGCTGGGTGGTTCCCCCGACCCTGGCGGAACCTGGACCGACGCCAACGGTGACCCGGTCCCGGAAATCTTCGACCCGCAGATCGACCCGGCGGGGATCTACACGTACACCGTGATCACACCCCTCGGTTGCATCGGATCAGCCGACCTCGAGATCCAGATCCTGCCGGCCAGTGACCCCACGTGTTGCGGTGTCGTCGACGCCGGACCGGATTCCACGATCTGCACCTTGAGCTATGTGCTCAGTGCTTTCGTTGGGAACACAGGCGTCGGCATTTGGTCCGGCCCACCGGGCTACATCTTCAGCGATCCGTACAGCGCGGAGACCGTGGTGACCGCACCGGACAGCGGCCCGGCCATGTTCTACTGGACCGAGGACGATGGCGTGCTCTGCTATCTGCAGGACAGCGTCACCATCACCTTCACCCGGCCCCTTGAGGGGACCATGACGCTGACGGACGCGATCTGCTTCGACTATTGCGACGGGACCGCCTCGGTGAGCGTGACGGGCGGGATCGGGGAATTCACCTACCAGTGGAGCGAGCCCGGCATTCCGGACACGGCGGCCACGGACATCCTGTGCGCGGGTGATCATTACGTGACCATCACGGATGAGAACGGCTGCACAACGACCACCGACTTCGCGATCGGGCAGCCCGGGCTGTTGGAGATCGACAGCGTGTCGCATGTGGAGCCCTGGTGCTTCGGTGACTGCAATGGCAGCATCACCATCCACGACGCGGAGGCGGTCGACTACAGCTTCGATGGCGGCAACGCTTACGGTCCCATCTCGACCTCACCGGACACCTGCGCGGGCTTCTACGAGTTGCGGATACGCAACGCGGCCGGCTGCATCGGCATCCTGGGCTATCAACTGCCTGAACCGCCGGAAGTGATCGCCGAGTTCATCCACGGCCCTGTTCCGGCCAACGTGGACGCCCCGACGATCTACTTCTCAAGCACCTCACTGAATGCGGTCAACTGGTCCTGGAACATCGCCGATCTGGCTTCCTCCACCGAGGAAGAGACGCAGTTCACCTTCACGAACAAGGAGCCGGGCGAATACGAAGTATGCCTGGTAGCGCGCGATGCACATAGCTGTGCGGACTCGATCTGCCACACCGTGATCATCGACGATGTGCTCTTCGCCTATGTGCCCAACGCGTTCACCCCTGATGGTGATGGCGAGAACGACACCTGGAGCATGAGCATCAACATCCCGGACGTGACCGCGTACACGATGACGGTCTTCGACCGTTGGGGCGAGGTGGTCTACACCTCCTCCGACCCGACGGTGCCATGGAACGGGACCTTGAACAACGGTGGAGGCGAACCACTGAAGCAGGACGTTTACCCCTACCGGCTGATCTACCAGGTCAGAAGCACCGGTGAGGTGCGCGAACGGCTTGGTCATGTGACCTTGTTGAAATGATCCGTCCTGGTCGATATTGGCCATATACCGTTCCTCGGACCGGTCAATGACCATCGTCTCCGAATGGATCGCGGTTGTTCGACATGGATCCCCGAAATTCGCGGGCTCATGCGCAGCCTGACCGCCCTTCTGCTTCTCCTTCTGGTCCGATCGGTGTTCGGGCAGGACCCGCCCCCGTGTGGCACCACCCTGCTCACGACCAGCCCCACCTGCCCGGGTGATGCCGATGGATCACTGACCGTGGCCGGCGGTACTGGCGGTCCTTTCACCTACGTCTGGTTCCACGATCCGGATGAGACGAGCGCCACTGCCTCCGGCTTGACCGCAGGGATCTACTCGGTGCTGGTGATCGGCACGGACGGTTGTGGCGACCTGCTTGAGACCATCCTCGAAGAACCGGTGCCCCCCGCACTGGGTTCCATGACCACGGCTGACATCTCCTGCCCTGGCGCCAACGATGGCTCCGTGGCCTTCACCTTGAACCCGGGGCCCTATACCTGGCAGTGGATCGATGACCCTACGGAGACCAACACCACGCTCACCAGCCTCGGACCTGGCACCTACACCGTGGTCATCAACGGAGGGCCATGTCCTTCCTTCGTGAGCGGTTTCCTTGGCGACCCGGCCATCACGATCGAGGGAGAGACGACCTATTGCCCTTCGGAACCACCGTTGCTGACCACCACCCTCGAATGGGGCTTCAACCCTGATCTGTACGTCTGGTCCACAGGGGAGATCACGTCGAGCATCCAGGTCATCTCCGGGTTGGAAGGGACCGTACAGGTGACCGCCATTGACACCATTCTGGAATGCGCTGTGACGGACGAGGTCGAGTTGACCATGCTCGTGGCTCCGGAAGTCGCCTTCGCAGCACCGGACACCCTTTGCCTGCGGGTACCCGGCGTGGCGGCCGTGACGCAGTCCAACGCCGATTCGCTCGTGTGGCGCTGGGATGCGAACGGTTTCAGCAAC
>JAKQEI010000286.1 GCA_029573495.1 Bacteroidota bacterium
GCTGTAGCGCATGCGCATCATGGTGTTCTGGAAGGTGCGCACGGCCATCTCCAGGTCGTCGTACTCCTGCTCCACGGCCATCATGAAGATCATGCCCACGTTGGCGCCCGCGCTGAAGTTGGCGCCGTCGTTGTAGACCACCAGGCCCTTTGCCCCTTGCTCGGCGAGGTCGATGGCCTTGTTGAGGCCCTGGATCACCTCCGCGCCGATGGTGTTCATCTTGCTCGTCCAGCTCACGCTGAGGATGCCATCGCCCAGGTGACGCACAGTGGCGGCGCTGTTCTTCCACACCACGCTGCTCTTGGGCAGGTCGCTCAGCAAGATCATGCCCTCGGCACGCGGGATGGCTTTGTAGCTCTTGCTCGCGGCATCGTAGTACATGCGCTTGCCGCCTTCGGTCTTGTAGAAGCTGGTGTGCCCCGCGGCCACCATCTCGTTGATCCACGGCGACACCTTCACGCCCGCCCCGCTCATCGCGTCGAGCGCGGTCTTCACGCCAACGGCATCCCAGGTCTCGAACGGACCGATCTCCCAGCCGAAGCCAGCTCGCATGGCGTCGTCGATCTTGTACAGCGCGTCGGTGATCTCGGGGATGCGGTGGCTCACGTAGGCAAAGAGCCCGTGGAAGCTCTTGCGGTAGAACTCGCCGGCCTTGTCGGTGCCGTTGTAGAGCAGGGCGGTGCGCTTCACCAGGTCGTCCTCCTTCTTCGCGGCATCCAGCGTGGCGAACTTGGGCTTCACCTGCGGACGATATTCCAGCGTCTTCAGGTCCAGCGCGAGGATCTCGCCCTTGGGTGACCTGCGGTCCTTGAAGAAGAAGCCCTTGCCGGTCTTGCTGCCGAGCAAGTTCTTCTCCACCATCTGCTGCAGGTAGCCGGGGATGGCGAAGAGCGCATTCTGCTCGTCGTTGGGGCAGTTGTCCTTCACGCCCTGCGCCACTTTCACCAGCGTGTCCAGGCCCACCACGTCGGCGGTGCGGAAGGTGGCGCTCTTGGGGCGCCCCAGCACGGGACCGGTGAGGCGATCTACTTCCTCAACGGTGAGGCCCATTTCCTCCACAAGGTGGAAGAGGCCCATGATGCCGAACACGCCGATGCGGTTGGCAATGAAGGCGGGCGTGTCCTGGCAGCGCACGGTGACCTTGCCGAGGATGCGCTGGCCGTAGTCCTCCAGGAAGTCGAGTACCGCGGGGTCGGTGTCCGGACCGGGGATCAGTTCCAGCAGCGGCAGGTAGCGCGGCGGGTTGAAGAAGTGCGTGCCGCAGAAGTGCTTGCGGAAGTCGTCGCTGCGGCCCTGCGCGATCGCGTGGATGGGGATGCCGCTGGTGTTGGTGGTGATGAGCGTGCCGGGCGTGCGGTACTTCTCCACGTTGGCCAGCACCTGCTGCTTGATGTCGAGCCGCTCGATCACCACTTCGATGATCCAGTCGCAGTCCTTGATCTTCGGCAGGTCATCGTCGAAGTTGCCGGTGCTGATGCGCTTGGCGAAGCGGGCATCGTAAAGCGGCGCGGGACTGCTTTTGATCGCGGCGGCGAGGGCGTCGTTGACGATCTTGTTCTTGTCA
>JAKQEI010000287.1 GCA_029573495.1 Bacteroidota bacterium
GGCACGCAGTCGCTCTGCCTGCCAGACGGCTGCTACCGCCTGCGCGTGCTTGACAGCTTCGGCGATGGTATGACCACCGGCGGCTACGAACTGCGTACCTCCGGCGGCGACCGCATCATCGACAACACCAACAACTTCAGCACCGGTAGCGTGAGCGCGATCAGCGGCAACCAGACCTTCTGCCTGCCACTCGGCACGGTAAGCCCGATCTGGAGCAGCTGCGACAAGCTGGACTGGGTGAACAACAAGTTCATCGTGTGCCACGCCGATGCGGCCGTGAGCGCCCAGTACGGTGTGACGAACGCGACGAGCGGTTACGAGTTCTGGTTCTACGACCCGAACGGTAGCTTCAGCTACCGCCGCTTCCGCAGCCACGCCACCAGCGATGGTTACGGTTCCGGTGCGACGCGTGCCTGCCACTTCAAGGTGAATGGCTGGTACGCCAGCATGGCCAACCCGCACATCCCGGCGGACATCCTGCTGAACGTGCGTGTGCGTGGCCGTGTGGCTGGTGTGAACCAGAACTTCGGTCCGGCCTGCCAGTTCAAGATCGACGCTGCCCTCGCAGCCTGCCCGCGCGTGAAACTGCAGGACAACCCTGCGAACACGAGCGACTACAGCTGTGGCGTGAGCCGCAACTTCGGTGGCCCGAGCAGCCCTGCGAACCGCATCTACGCCAACCCGCCCCAGCCGGTCCCGGTGGTGGCGAGCAACATGGTGCGTTACCAGTTCCGCTTCCGGATCACGGGTGAGAACGTCTGCATCGTACGTCCGCCCCAGACCAGCGCCCGCATGGTGCTGAACTGGACCACCGGTACCCCGCTGGAGTGCAGCAAGACCTACGAGGTGGATGTGCGCGTGAGCCTCGATGGTGGCGCCACCTGGTGCTTTGGCCCGGCCGGTAGCAGCGAAGCCGCTGCCTGCGCCGACACCGAGGACTGGGGCAAGGTGTGCCTGGTGACCATCAACCCCTGCGCCCTGCCGAACGGTGGTGGCAACAGCCTGGCTGTGCAGGGTGATGGTGAGTTCACCATGTACCCGAACCCGAACCGCGGCGACCAGCTCTTCGTGAACCTGAGCAAGGTGCAGGAGGGTGTGAACACCGTGAACGTGGATGTGTACGACCTCACCGGCAAGCGCGTGATGGCACGCACCATCGCCGTACAGGATGGCTTCGTGAAGACGAACCTCGACCTGAACGGCGACCTCTCCGGTGGCATGTACATGGTCAACATCACCGCGGGTGACAAGACCTACACCGAGCGCCTGGTGATCCAGCCGTAAGGAAGACGACCTCGAAGGGAAGCCCCGCTCACCGCAAGGTGGGCGGGGCTTCCTGCATTGGGGGAGGATGTGTCGTTGGCTTTAGCCGATCTGCCGAACAGCAGTTCCTGCCCGACGGATCCGAATGAAATCTCCATGAAAACCCGAAAGCGAGGATCCAGCCTTCTACGTTTGATCCACGAACGCTCGACATGAGTGGTGATCCGTTCTTGTGCGGACACTGATACGAGCGCGTGCAGCACTCACCACCGGCCTTGACGGCCACCCGGCCCCGGCATCTGCCCAGATCCGCGTGCGGCCATCCTGTTCTTCTTCGGACCGGACTCTCTCGCCGGTCTACGCATTCAAGGCCCCTGCCTTACGCCCGTCCCGCTGGCACGTACGCCGGCACGATCCATTCCCTGAACAAAACCCGATAGCACATGCTTCTTCGAAACTCCTTGACCGATCTGGTGGGCCGCGCCCAGCGCTGGATGCGACCGGCCCTTGCCGGCGCCACCGTCGCCCTGGCGGGTGCGACCACCGCCCAGGTGAGCGTCACGGCCACAGGCGTAGGACCCGGTCCTACGAACTACGCGACCTTGAACGCCGCCTTCTCCGCGATCAACGCAGGCACCCATCAAGGTGCCATCACCTGCACCATCACGGCGAATACGACCGAACCCGGCACTGCGGTCCCATTGCTCGCCAGTGGTACTGGATCCTCGAGCTACACGTCGATCCTGATCCGCCCGTCCGGTGACCGCGTCGTGGCATCGGCAGCGACCCCCACGGCATCGCGCGGTGTGATCGAGATCCAAGGTGCGGACAACGTGACCATTGACGGGGATGACCCCGTGACCTCCGGTGTCAGGAACCTCACCTTCCAGGCCGCCACTTCCACGAACACGGGGGTCGCCGTGGTGCGCTTCGCGTCCACATCCGCCACGAACGGTGCCACCTTCTGCACGATCCGCAACTGTATCGTGATCGGATCGCGCAGTTCCGTCACCTCGACCACGACGAACTATGGCATCTACTCAGGTACCGCCGGCGCCAGTTCCACCTCCACCAGCGGACAATCGGACAACAACGACAACCTGACGATCGAGAACAACGAGGTGAAGCGCTGCTACTGGGGCATCTATGTGGCCGGCACCTCATCCAACGTGTGCGATAACCTCATCATCCGGAACAACCTGATCGGTTCCACCGTGGCCGCGGATGCCGTGGCCAACCGGGGCATCTACCTCCAGAACACACAAGCCTCGGCCGGTGCGGCCTCTGCCACGGTGCAAGGCAATGACATCCAGCTGACCGCATCGAGCAACAGCACAGCGTCAGCCGTTGGCATCGAGGTGGCCAGCACCAACGCGGGCGCGCAGATCGTACGCAACAGGATCCATGACAGCTACCATGCCAACACCGGCGGTTATGGCATGTACGGGATCCACGTGACCGGCTCCACGAACAACGCTGGAGTGACCATCGCGAACAATTTCATCCGCGACCTGTACAACGACAATTGGTCCACCAACATCACTGGTGCCACGGACCTGCCCGTCGGCATCCGTGTGAGCGTGGGGGCCACCGGCCTGAAGATCCTGAGCAACACGGTGAGCTTGAACACACCGAACACGGACCCTGTCACGGCCGGTATGTCGGCCTGCCTGCAGATCACGAGCACCGGCGCCACCGGATCGGACATCCGCAACAACATCTTCTCCAACACACAGACGGGTGCAGCGGGCAGCAAGTTCTACTGCATCGTCACCTTGTCGGGCCTCACCTACGGCACCATCAACAACAACGCCTACGCTGGCAACTCCGCCATCAACATCATCGGTTGGCAGACCTCGGACCGTACCACCCTTGCCGCGTGGCAAAGCGTGACCGGCCAGGACGGGGCCTCGATCACCACTGCGGCACCCTTCGTGGCCACTTCCGATCTGCACATCGACACCTCCAACCCGAACGCGAGCGCCTTCAACGGCACGGGGGCCAGTGGAACCGGCATCACCGTGGACCACGACGGTGATACCCGTGGAACCCCGCCCGATATCGGCGGTGATGAGTTCATCCTGCTCACCTGCTCCGGGGCCGACGGTGGTACCATCACGCCAGGCAGTGCATCAGCATGTGCCGGCGGCACCTATGTGATGACCAGCACGGGTATCGGCTCAGGTGCCGGGATCACCAACCAGTGGATGGTCTCCACCGTATCCGGTGGTCCTTACTCCAACGTGAGCGGTGGAAGTGGTGCCACGACGGCCACCTATACCACCGGTACCCTCAGCGCCGGCACCTACTACTACATCCTGCGCCAGACCTGCTCCGCTGGTCCGGTGTCCGATGACTCGAACGAATTGACCCTGACGGTGAACCCGGTACCGGTCGTGAGCGCAAGCAATAACGGTCCTGCCTGTGTAGGAGGCAGTGTGGCACTGGACGGCACCACCGACATCGCTGGCACCTACAGCTGGAGCGGACCGAACGGTTTCGCGGCCGGTACGGAGGATGCCACGGTGACACCGCTCGTGCTCGCCAGCGCAGGTGTATACACGTTCACCACCACGGCCGCAGGTTGCACCAGTGCTCCGGCGACGACCACGGTGGTGGTGAACCCGGCCCCGGTGATCACCGGTGTGTCCGCTACCCCGAACCCGGCTTGCTTCAACGGCAACAGCCAGCTATTGGCCACCGGGTACTTCGCGACCGCGGCAAGCAATTATAGCATGGTCCCCTCGGGAGGCTCCTTCACCCCCCTCTCGGGTGCAACGGCCGTCACTTCCATCCAAACGGATGATCAGATCTCCGCGGCCCTGCCGATCGGCTTCACCTTCCCGTACGCCGGTGGGACCTATACCACCTTGCGTGCAAGCTCGAACGGCTTCCTGAGCTTCAATGCCTCCGCGCTGAATGCAGCCACGAACTCGCTTGCCGCACCGGCTGCCGCACAGCTTCCATTGATCGCGCCGCTATGGGATGATCTGGATGGCTCTGCCACAGGTGGGTCCTCGGCCTCCTACCTGACCTCCGGTGTGGCCCCCAACCGGGTCTTCACCTTCCAGTGGTTGAACTGGGAGTGGAACTATCAGTCCACCACGGCGGTCATCTCCTTCCAGGTGAAGCTGTACGAGGCGGACGGACGGATCCAGTTCATCTACCGCCAGGAGGCCGGTGCCTACAATGCTGGCACCACCGGCGGTGCGTCCATCGGGCTTGCTGGTGCCACCGTGGGCAACTATCTCTCCTTGGACGGCACGGGAGTGAGCCCCAATGCGAGCAACGCATCGGAGACGAGCAACTTGACGGTCAAACCCGCCAATGGTCAGACCTACACCTTCAGTCCAACGGCATTGAGCTACGCTTGGAGCCCATCCGCGTTCATCGCCGGCCAGGAGTCCTTGGCCAACCCGCTCGCAACCGGTGTGAATGTGGCCAGCCAGGCCTACTCCGTGAACGTGACCGCAGGTGGATGCTCCACCCCGGGCAACGTGACACTGACCACCACGGCGCCGATCTCCGATGCCACCATCTCCGGCACGCTTAGCTATTGCGCGGGTGGCAGCACCATGCTCACCGCCGCAGCGGTCGATGGCGCCGGACCTTTCACCTACCTGTGGAGCCCTGATGGACAGACCACGGCCAGCATCACTGTGACCGCTCCCGGCAGTTACGATTGCCTCGTGAGCGATGCGTGCGGTGGTTCCGTGCTCGCTGGTGCGGTGGTGGTGGTGGAGAACCCACTTCCTGCTCCGGTGATCACCCCCGGTGGTCCGATCGAGTTCTGTGACAGTGGCTTGCTCAGCAGCAGCATCGCCTCGGGCAACGTGTGGAGCCCCGGTGGTGCGACCACACAGAGCATCACCGCCACTGCGAGCGGCTCTTATTCCGTGACAGTGACCGACGGCAACGGATGCATCGGTACCAGTGCTCCGGTGGCCGTTACCGTGACCGCCACGCCGACCGGCGTTACCGCGAACGCTTCAGACCTGATCGTGTGCGCCGGTGATGCGGTGGACCTCACGAGCAACGCGAACGCATTGCCTGCCACGACCATCCTGTCGCAGAACTTCAACGGTGTCGGCACCCCAGCGGGTTGGAGCACCGTGAACAACAGCACGGGCGGCACACCAGCGAATGCCGCATGGACATTGCGGACGAGTCCGTATGTGTACAGCGCGGTCACCTACTCCAGCAACGATGCCAGCCAGTTCTTCATGACCAACAGCGATGCACAGGGGTCCGGCGGGGTCACCGCCACCCAGCTCATCGGCCCGGCCATGGACCTCTCCGGGGTCACCAGCGCATCGTTGAGCTTCTGGCATTACTACCGTGACATAGCCGACACCGGGGATAGCGCCGTGGTGGAAGTGTCCACCAACGGTGGTGCCTCCTGGAGCATCGCGCAAGCGTACACGACGACGCAAGGCTCCGCCTCCGGTTTCGTGAACGCGACGGTAGGCCTGAACGCTTATGCCGGACAGGCATCCGTCACCCTTCGGTTCCGCTATCGCGCGACCTTTGATTGGTACTGGTCCATCGACAACGTGAGCGTGACCGGAACCCCGCTGCCGGCCTTCAGCTGGTCCTCCACACCCTCGGGCTTCACCAGCAACAGCCAGAACCCGACCGGCGTGGTCGTCAATGGGAACACCACGTACATGGTGACCGCGAGCAACGGTAACTGCAGCGCGAACGCATCCGTGAACATCATCCTCGACCTCACCGATACGGATGGTGATGAGATCATCGATTGCGATGACGACTGCCCGCTCCTCGCAGGGCAACAGGGCGACTTCTGCGATGCCGACCCAGGCCCCGGATTCCTGTTCGGACAGATCAGTGGCAGCTGCACTTGCGATGCGGTGCCCTGCACGGAGAACGTCACCATGGAGCTGCGTACGGATGCCCTAAGCAGCGAGGCTTCCTGGGAGATCCTGCTCCAAAGCACGGACCAGGTGGTTTGTCAGTTCAGCGTTCCGGTCAACGGCATCACAACGCCCATCACCGACAACTGCTGCCTGCCCGTTGGTTGCTATCGCCTGCGCGTGATGGATAGCGGGGGGGATGGCTTCGTGAGCGGTGGTATCACCGGCGGTTACCAGTTGCGTGAGAGCGGTCCGAACGGCCGTCGCATCATCGACAACTTCGGGAACTTCACCAGCGGCGGCTCCAGCGCCATCGCCTCGACCTATGACAATGGTGCGTTCTGCGTACCGATCGGGACCGATGGGGTGATCTTCAGCAGCTGTGACAAGCTGGACTGGGTGAACAACAAGTTCATCGTGGCCCATGCCAACGCTGCGGTTACGGCTGAATACGGTGTGACCAACACCACCAGCGGTTACGAGTTCTGGTTCTTCGACCCGAACGGCAGCTACAGTTTCCGTCGCTTCCGCAGCCACGCCACCAGCGATGGCTTCGGTACCGGTGCCACCCGCGCCTGCCACTTCAAGATCAATGGCTGGACCAACAGCATGGCCACCCCGCACATCCCTGCGAACGTGCTGCTGAACGTGCGCGTGCGTGGTCGCGTGGCGGGCAACAACCTGCCCTTCGGGCCGGCCTGCCTCTTCAAGATCGACGCCGCTCTGGCCGCCTGCCCCCGTGTGAAGCTGCAGGATGACCCTGCGAACACCAGCGACTACAGCTGTGGCGTGAGCCGCAACTTCGGTGGCGCAAGCAGCCCGGCGAACCGCATCTACGCCAACCCGCCGCAGCCGGTGCCGACCGTGGCCAGCAGCGCGGTGCGTTACCAGTTCCGCTTCCGCATCACGGGTGAGAACATCTGCATCGTGCGTCCGCCCCAGACCAGCGCCCGCATGGTGCTTAACTGGACCACCGGCACCCCGCTGCAGTGCAACAAGACCTATGAGGTGGACGTGCGCGTGAGCCTCGATGGTGGCGCCACCTGGTGCTTCGGTCCTGCAGGGTCCAGTCAGGCAGCGGCCTGCGCCGACACCGAGGATTGGGGCAAGGTGTGCCTGGTGACCATCAACCCCTGCGCCCTGCCGAACGGTGGTGGCAACAGCCTGGCTGTGCAGGGTGATGGTGCGTTCACCATGTACCCGAACCCGAACCGCGGCGACCAGCTCTTCCTGAACCTAAGCACGGTGCAGGAGGGTGTGAACACCGTGAACGTGGATGTGTACGACCTCACCGGCAAGCGCGTGTTGGCACGCACCATCGCCGTACAGGATGGCTTCGTGAAGACGAACCTCGACCTGAACGGCGACCTCTCCGGTGGTATGTACATGGTCAACATCACATCCGGTGACAAGACCTACACCGAGCGCCTGGTGATCCAGCCGTAAGGGAGACGACCTCGAAGGGAAGCCCCGCTCACCGCAAGGTGGGCGGGGCTTCCTGCTTTGGCCCATGCCTCGATCACAGCACCGGTCGTCAGGTCATACGAGCGGCGGTCATCTGGGATCGAAGCCTTCTACCTTCGCCCCCTACTCTCGCGACCAGCCTGCAGACCATGATCGAAGCACAAGGCATCACCAAACGTTTCGGAGACCATACCGCCCTCGAAAGTGTCAGCCTCACCGTGCCGGAAGGCCAGGTGTTCGGCCTGTTAGGCCCCAATGGCGCCGGCAAGACCACCCTCATCCGCATCATCACCCGCATCACCGGCCCGGACGAAGGTCGGATCCTGATGAACGGACGGCCCATGACCGATGCCGACGTGGCCCACATGGGCTACCTGCCTGAGGAGCGCGGCCTCTACAAGAAGATGAAGGTGGGCGAACAGGCGCTCTACCTCGCCCGGTTGAAGGGCCTGAGCAAGGCGGAGGCCACCAAGCGCCTGAAGGAACGCTTCGAGCGCTGGGACATGGGCGACTGGTGGAACAAGAAGGTGGAGGAGCTGAGCAAAGGCATGGCCCAGAAGGTGCAGTTCATCACCACCATCCTGCACGAGCCCAAGCTGCTGATCCTCGATGAACCCTTCAGCGGATTCGATCCGATCAATGCCGAACTGGTGCGTACCGAGATCCTGGCCCTCCGCGACCAGGGCGTGACAGTGATGCTGAGCACCCATAGCATGCCGAGCGTGGAGGAGATGTGCGACAGCATCGGCCTGATCGACCATGCACGCCTGATGCTGCACGGCAATGTGCGCGAGATCCGTCGCCGCTTCGCGCAGAACATCTTCCAGGTGGAGTACACCGGCAATCGTGTGGCGCTGGCGAATGCGCTCTCCTTCACCGGTGAACTGGTCAGCTCGAAGGAGGAAGGCGACCACGGCACCGCGCGCATCCGCCTTGCCAAGGGAAGTACGGTCAACGATGTGCTGCGCCAGTTGCTCCCCGCCGTGGAGGTGCGTGGTGTGCAGGAGGAGATCCCCCGCATGCACGACATCTTCATCCGGGTGGTGAGCGAGACCGAACCGGCCAGCGTGACCGCAGGCATGACCGAATAGCGAACGAAGCCCGATCGAACCCATGAACAAGATCAACCTCATCATCTGGCGCGAGTTCATCACCCGCGTGCGCAAGCCGAGCTTCCTGATCATGACGATCCTGGGCCCGGTGCTCATCGCCGGCGGGATCCTGTTGACCATGTACCTGGCCTCGCAGGAGGCTACCACCCATCACGTGCTGGTGATCGACCAGGAAGGCGTGATCGGCACCCGCTTGAAGGATACGGACAATGTGAAGTTCCTGCTGGATGGCCAGACCTGGACGGACAGCGCGTTCAAGGCGAGCCCATACACCGTCCGCGTGAACCTCCTCCCCAACGTGCTCAACGTGCCGCAGGCCGACCTGTACTACAAGAAGTTGCCGAGCGAGTTCGCCATGAACACCATCCGCAATGAATTGGAGAAGGCCATCGAACAGGCGAAGCTGCGCGATGCGAACATCGACAAGGAGGCGTATGACCGCGTGCGGAAACCGCTTGACCTGAAGAAGTTCGACATCGAGGAGGTGAGCACCCAGTCCTACGCGCAGGAACGTGCGGTGATCGGCTTCTTCTTCGGGTACATCATGTTCATCTTCATCTTCATGTACGGGGTGCAGGTGATGCGGGGTGTGATGGAGGAGAAGCAGAACCGCATCGTGGAGGTGCTGATCGGCAGCGTGAAGCCCTTCCAGTTGATGATGGGCAAGATCATCGGGATCGCGTTGGTCGGCTTCATCCAGTTCATCCTCTGGATCATCATTACCACCACCATGCTCGGCGTGGGTACCACCGCGCTCGCCGCGAACAAGTTCGACGCGAAGCAACTGGCCGAACAAGGCATGACCAGCGATGTGCAGGCGAAGCTGGAACAGGCCCAGGGCGATGGGGCAGCCAGCTTCGACCAGGAGCAGGTGCTGGGACCGTTGCGCCAGCTCAACATCCCGCTCATCCTCGGCGTCTTCCTCTTCTACTTCATCTGTGGCTACCTCCTGTACAGCTCATTGCTCGCCGCCATCGGATCGGCCGTGGACAGCGAGACCGACACCCAGCAGTTCATGTTCCCGGTCACCATCCCCATGGTCGCGGCCATCATCATCGCCCAGATGGCCGTGTACAATCCGGAGAGCCCGGCGGTGTTCTGGAGCAGCCTCATCCCCTTCACCAGCCCGATCGTGATGATGGTGCGCGTGGCCATGGGCAGCGCTCCGGCCTGGCAGTTGCTCTTTAGCATGGCCCTGTTGGTCGCCACCTTCATCGGCACCACCTGGCTCGCCGGTCGCATCTACCGCACCGGCATCCTCATGTATGGGAAGAAGGCGAGCTGGAAGGAGATGGGGAAGTGGCTGTTCTACAAAGGGTGAATGATCATGTGGACATCCCGCTGGGGCGGGACAGGTCGTGCTCATGAAGAGGGCCATCATCGATCTGGGGACGAACACCTTCAACCTGCTCGTGTATGAAGGGGATGAGGAAGGGTTGCGGATCGTGCATAGTGAAGAACGACCGGTCTTCCTGGGGCGCGGCGGGATCGAGCAAGGGATGATCACCACCGAGGCAATGCAGCGCGGGATCGAAGTGTTGACGGCCTTCAAAGCGATCGCGGCGGAACATGGTGTGGTGACGCCCGTCGCATTCGGCACCTCCGCCATCCGCAACGCACACAACGCAGCCGCGTTCACGGACCGCGTAATGACCGAGCTCGGCATCCCCACCACGGTCATCCCCGGTGAACGCGAAGCCGAACTGATCCTGGCCGGTGTGAGGCAGGCCGTGCCCTTCACCAGCAAACCGGCCCTGGTGATGGACATCGGTGGTGGCAGCATCGAGTTCATCCTCGCCACCGCGAAAGCGCTGATGTGGAAGGCGAGCTATGAGCTTGGTGTGACACGCCTGCGCGAGCGCATCCCGGTGAGCGATCCGATCACGGTGGTGGAAGAGGCCCGCATCGCCGCCCACCTCGACGACCGGCTGGAAGGCCTCTTCGCCATCATCGACCGGCACGAGCCGCACCTGCTCATCGGCAGTGCGGGCAGCTTCGACAGCCTGGCCACCATCATCGCCGCGGACCAAGGCAGCGCGCTCCCACCAGATGCCGCAAGCTTCACCTTCTCCGCCCTCGACTTCGATGCCTGGAAGGACCGTCTCCTCCGCATGGACCGTGCTGAACGGGCGGCCGTACCGGGCCTGCCCGAGCACCGTGTAGACACCCTGCCCTATGCATTGATCGCGATCGATCGCGTATTGACCGCCGGCGGGATACGGGACATGGCCTGGAGCCGCTATTCCTTGAAGGAAGGCGCCGCCGTGCTCATGGCTTGAGCGCGACCACCCACCTATCTTGCACGGGTGAAGAACACCCTCTGGCACCGTGTACTGCGCTCGCTGCCGGAACCCGGCGGGGCGAACGGTGCCCGTGTGAACGGTTATTCCCGCGCGAAACGGTTCCTCGCTCTACGCATCCACATCGGCCGGACGTTGAAGGATGTGGTGTTCATCACCGCAGGCGTCTTCTCCGCCGCATTCGGTCTGGAAGGCTTCCTGTTGCCGAACGGCTTCCTTGATGGCGGCGCCACAGGGATCGCCCTGCTCAGCGCACGTCTCAGCGGGCTCCCCTTCCCCGCCATGCTCGTCCTCATCAACCTGCCCTTCCTCGCGATCGCCTTCAAGCTCGCGGGCCGCAGCTTCGCCCTGCGCGCCACCGCTTCGATCCTGACCCTCGCCCTGGTCACCAGCTTCGTGCACTTCCCCGACGTCACCCACGACAAGTTGCTGGTCGCGGTCTTCGGCGGCTTCTTCCTCGGTGCCGGTATCGGCCTTGCGGTGCGCGGTGGCAGTGTGCTCGATGGCACGGAAGTCCTTGCCCTGGCCGTGGGACGACGGATCGGGATCACCATCGGCGACGTGGTCCTGGTGATCAACGTGGCCATCTTCGGTGTGGCCGCCTACACCATCGACCTCGAAACGGCTATGTACGCGATGATCACCTATCTGGCCGCCAGCAAGACCCTGGACCTGGTGGTGGAGGGCATCGAGGAGTACACAGGCATCACGATCATCAGTCCGCACCACCCTGAGATACGCCACATGATCGCGAACACGATGGGACGCGGCCTCACGGTGTACAGCGGCAAACGCGGTTTCACCAAAGGCGCGGGATCGCATGAGGTGGACATCCTCTATTGTGTGATCACCCGCCTGGAGATCGGCCGTTTCCTCACCGAAGTGGAGAAGATCGATCCGAACGCATTCGTGACGATGAGCCCGGTGAAGGACGTGCGCGGCGGCATCCTGCGGAAGCGCCGGATGCATTGATCAAGGCGGTCATCGGGATCCCGGCCCCATCTTTGCCCTTCACGGAATCACCATGCCCAAGATCCTCATCATCGACGACGAGAAGGCCATCCGCAATGCCCTGCGCGACATCCTTGAACATGAGAAACATACCGTGGACGAGGCCGAGGATGGGGCTGCCGGTCTGGAGAAGGCCAGGAAAGGTGGCTACGACGTGATCCTCTGCGACATCAAGATGCCGAAGATGGACGGGCTGGAGTTCCTGCAAAAGCTGATGGCCCACGACGACGATGTCCCGGTGATCATGATCAGTGGCCACGGCACCATCGACACCGCGGTGGACGCGCTGAAGAAAGGCGCCTTCGACTTCATCGAGAAGCCACCGAACATCAGCCGCATCCTGGTTAGCGTACGCAACGCGCTGGACCGTGGCGACCTGGTGAAGGAGACCAAAGTGCTGCGGCAGAAGGTGGGCAAGGCCAAGGGAAATGGCGTGCAGATGGTGGGCGAGAGCAAGGCCCTGAACACCATCCGCGAGATGATCGACAAGGTGGCACCCAGCGATGCGCGCGTGCTGATCACCGGCGGCAATGGAGCCGGCAAGGAGGGTGTGGCACGGATGATCCACCAGAAGAGCGCCCGGGCAGGCAATGCGTACATCGAGGTGAACTGCGCGGCGATCCCGGGAGAGCTGATCGAGAGCGAGCTGTTCGGGCATATGAAGGGCAGCTTCACCAGCGCCATCAAGGACCGCAAGGGCAAGTTCGAACTGGCGGATGGCGGTACGCTCTTCCTCGACGAGATCGGCGACATGGCCCTGGCCGCACAAGCGAAGGTGCTGCGTGCGCTCCAGGAAGGGCGCATCACACCCGTAGGCGGCGACAAGGACATCCAGGTGAACGTGCGGGTGATCGCCGCCACCAACAAGGACCTGAAGAAGGAGATCGAGAAGGGCAACTTCCGCGAGGACCTCTTCCACCGGCTCAGCGTGATCCCGATCCACGTGCCAAGCCTCAGTGAGCGCCTCGAGGATATCCCCTTGCTCGCCGAGCACTTCATCCAGCAGGTCTGTTCTGAACAGGGCATCGCACCGAAGAGCATCGCGGACAAGGCCGTGAACGCCCTGCAGAAGCTCCCATGGACCGGCAACGTGCGGGAACTGCGCAACGTGATCGAGCGCCTGGTGATCCTCAGTGGCAAGGAGATCACCGAGACGGATGTGAAGACCTACGCCACCCCACGGGCCTGAACCCCGGGCTCCGCGACCGCTGTTCCACTCGAACGACCCGCTGGCGGTTGCCAACAGGCCGTTGGTCGAAACCGATGTACCAAAGCCGCCGAAGGCAGCGTTCCGGAAGCAACCTTCGTCCTTAACGTACGTCCTATTCCAAGGAACCACTGCGAAAAGGCCAAGTCCGAAACGTTAAACCTGCTGTCATGGAGTGGCTTACGGAGCTTCACAACGCGTTGTACGCCAAGATGGGCAACGCCCTGTACTACGCGATCGCCTTCATCACCATCGTCGCGTTGCTGGCCCAGTGGCGGTTGTATGAGAAGTGTCGCCTGCCCGGCCTGGCCGCCTTCGTTCCCATCTGGAACCTGGTCGTCTTCCTGAAGATCGTGGGCCGTCCCGCCAAACAAGCCTGGTGGTTCTTCATCCCCGTCTTCGGTCAGCTCTACTTCCTACCCAAGGTCTGGATCGAAGTGGTGAATTGCTTCGGCAAGCGCAGCATGCTGGACTACATCCTGCTCTTCGCCCTCAATGGCCTTTACATCCTGAACCTGGCCATGGATGACGACAACCAGTACCTGGGCCCCTTGTATGGCCAGCAGGACCTACCCAAACCGACCAAGCTCACCCCGCGTCCGATGATGGCCTAGGCCGTCCATCGCTCGCTCTCCCGATATCCTTCGCGATGGCCCTGGCGCAAGCCGGGGCTTTTGCGTTCCTATTGGAAGGGATCACGCTGGATCCGCAAGCGCCGTGATCCCGATGCGCCAAGCGATCACTGAATGATCAACTTCGCGCCATGCATGCCTGGCTCGTACCACTGCGTGATACGTTCAAACGCCATGGCGACCGCGAGGATGCGGCCGTCATGGAGTCGTACATGAAGGGCATCGCACCCTTCTTCGGCATCAAGGCAACACCCCGACGGGAGCTTCTCAAGGAGCACATCGCCTTGTACGGCCCAGCTGCGATGGATGAATTGCCGGGGATCGCAAGGGCGGCCTTCGCCTGCCCGGAACGGGAGCTGCACCAGACCGCCGTGGACCTCCTCATGAAGCAGGCCCGCAAGCTGGGTCCTGCACACCTTCCGCTGGTGGAAGAGCTCATCCTTACGAAGAGCTGGTGGGATACGGTGGATGCCCTGGCCATCCATGTAGCCGGCGTGATCCTGAAGCGCCACCCGAAGGAGATCGCGGCTTGGAATGAGCGTTGGATCAACAGTGATGACCTCTGGCTCAACCGCACGGCCATCATCTACCAGAACCGATGGAAGGAAGATACGGATCAGGGGCTGCTCTTCGCGAACATCGACCGACACGCTGCACGAAAGGAGTTCTTCATCCGCAAGGCGATCGGCTGGGCATTGCGTGAGCTGGGCGGGACGGACCCGGATGCCGTACGTCGCTTTGTGGCCACACGTGATCTCTCACCGCTGAGCGAACGAGAAGCCCTGCGGAAGCTCTAAGCCAGCAGCTCCGCCGCCTTCTTCAGCGCCTCGGCCATGCCGCCAGGCTCCTTGCCGCCGGCCGTGGCGAAGTCGGGCTGGCCACCGCCACCGCCCTTGATCAGCGGACCGATCTGCTTGATGATGTCGACGGCCTTGAGGCCCGTGGCTTCGAGGGCCTGCTTGCCAAGCGATACAGCGAGCAGGGGCTTGCCATCGATCACCGCGCCGGCCACGAAGGCCAGGTCGGCGTGCTGTTCACGCAGCGCGAAGCCGAGGTCCTTCAAGCCTTGGGCATCGAGGTCGATCTGCTCCACCAGCACCTTCACCCCCTTGCTGTTGGCCGTGGCTTTGGCGGGGATGGAAGTGGCGTAGCGCTTCACCTTCTCGCGTGCGGCCTTCTCCAGCTCCTTGGTGAGGGCGGCGTTCTGCTCAGCGAGCTTCTGCACGGCGGCCACCACATCGGCGGGGTTCTTCAGCAGCGCCTCGATGGCCTCCAGCTTCGCGAGCTTCCCGTTGATCATGCGCTCGGCCTCCACGCTGGTGATGGCCTCGATGCGACGGATGCCAGCGGCCAGTGCGCTCTCGCTCACGATCCGGAAGGGACCGATGACGCCGGTGCGGGGCACATGGGTGCCGCCGCAGAGCTCGATGCTGGGGCCGAACTTCACCACGCGCACGTTGTCGCCGTACTTCTCGCCGAAGAGCGCCATGGCGCCCATGGCCTTCGCCTCGGCGATGGGCACGTTGCGCTTGTCCTCGAACACGATGTCGTCCGTGATCATGGCGTTCACCTCGCGCTCGATGGTGGCCAGCTCCTCGGGCGTCACCTTGGCGAAGTGGCTGATGTCGAAGCGCAGGCGGTCGGGTGCCACGAGCGAACCCTTCTGTTCCACGTGCGTGCCCAGGTGCTTGCGCAGGGCGTGGTGCAGGAGGTGCGTGGCCGTGTGGTTGCGCGCGGTCAGGCCGCGGCGATCCTTATGTACTTCTGCGCGCAGCGGTGCTGCCATATCCGGCAATAGCTTCTTGATGAAATGAACAATAAGCTGGTTCTCTCGCTTCGTGTCATAGACAGAAGTTGCCTCATTGCCTTGCCACAAAAGGCCGGTGTCACCTACTTGTCCCCCGCCCTCTGCATAGAATGGCGTTCTAGAAAGAACCAGCTGAAAGTATTCGCCGTCCTTTCCGGTCATCTTCCTGTAGCGGAGGACTTCAGCTTCACACTCAAGCTCATCGTATCCAACGAATTCGGTCTGCCCTTGCTTTAGTTCGATCCAGTCGCCAGCAGCAACAGCCGAGGCTGAACGAGAGCGTTCCTTCTGCTTCTGCAACTCTTCCTGGAAACCCACCATATCAACCTCCCGACCTTGTTCACGAGCGATCAGCTGCGTGAGATCGATGGGGAAACCATAAGTATCGAACAGCTCGAATGCCTTAGCGCCGTCAAGCGGGCCATTCGCTTCATTGAAGAGTGCCTCAAGACGACGAGTGCCCTGGCCCAAGGTCCTGAGGAATGATCTCTCTTCCTCATATACGGTTCCACCGATCAGATCAGCGTTACGAACGAGCTCGGGGAACTGGTCCCCCATCTGCGCCACCATGACGGGAACGATCTCGTGCATGAATGGCTCGTTGAAACCGAGGAAGCTGTAGCCATACCGCACCGCACGGCGCAGGATCCGGCGGATCACATAACCCGCGCCGGTGTTGCTGGGCAGCTGGCCGTCGGCGATGGCGAAGCTGATGGCGCGGAGGTGGTCGGCGATCACGCGCATGGCGATGTCGGCCTTCTCTCCCGGCCCCGAGCCGGGATCTTGGCCGTACTCCCTGCCGCACCGCTTTGCGATGGCCTGTATCAGCGGTTGGAAAACGTCGGTGTCGTAGTTGCTACGCTTGCCTTGCAGCACCATGCACAGGCGCTCGAAGCCCATGCCGGTGTCCACATGCTGGGCGGGCAGCGTCACGAGCGAGCTGTCGGCCTTTCGCTCGAACTGCATGAACACGTTGTTCCAGATCTCGATCACCTGCGGATGATCGTTGTTCACGAGCTCACGGCCCGGCTTCGCCTTCTTCTCTTCGGGCGTCCGCACATCCACGTGGATCTCGGTGCACGGTCCGCAGGGACCGGTATCGCCCATCTCCCAGAAGTTGTCCTTGCGGCTGAAGGGCAGGATGCGCTCTTCCGGCATGAACTGCTTCCACAGCTCGCGTGTCTCGTCATCGGCGGGCAGCCCATCGGTCGAGTCGCCGCCGAAGTAGGTGACATAGATGTCCTCCTTGTTGATGCCGTAGTTGTCCACCACAAGCTCCCACGCCCACTGGATCGCCTCCTTCTTGAAGTAGTCGCCGAAGCTCCAGTTGCCGAGCATTTCGAACATCGTATGGTGATACGTGTCGATGCCCACCTCTTCCAGGTCGTTGTGCTTGCCGGAAACGCGCAGGCATTTCTGCGTGTCGGCGATGCGCTTGTGTTTCGCCTCGCGGTTGCCCAGGAAGAGGTCCTTGAACTGGTTCATGCCCGCGTTGGTGAACATGAGCGTGGGGTCGTCCTTGATCACCATGGGCGCGCTGGGCACGATGGTGTGGCCACGCTGGGCGAAATGGTCGAGGAATCGCTGGCGGATCTGCTGGCTGGTGAGCATGGCGGGCAACGGCTGTCTGCTTTCGGGCTGCGAAAGTACCGAAGTGGCGTGCTCCAATGCCCGGCGGAGAGCGGTTAACTTCGCGCGTCGCCATGGCTGAGCAGAAGTACCGCTTCAACCCCAAGACGCTCAACTTCGAGCGGATAAGGCTTTCGGCGTGGCAGAAGACGAAACGCACCCTGCTTGCCCTTACTCCCGGCCTGCTGGTAGGCGTGCTGGGCATCTTCCTGGTCTACCAGTTCGTGGACAGCCCCAAGGAGGCCAACCTGCGCCGCGAGAACCAGCAACTGCTGCTCCAGTACGAGCTGATGAACAAGCACCTGGGCGAGGTGGAATCCGTGCTGGCGGATGTGCGGCGTCGGGACGACAACATCTACCGCGTGATCTTCGAAGCGGACCCCCTTCCGGCAAGCATGCGCATGGCCGGTGCGGGCGGCGTGGACCGCTACAAGGACCTCGGTGGCTTCGCGAGCAGCGAGATGGTCGTGGGAACCAAGAAGCGTCTCGATGCCCTGGCCCGCCAGCTGGTGGTGCAGAGCCGCTCGCTGGACGAAGTGACCTCCTTGGTCCTCCGCAAGAAGGAGATGCTCGCCAGCATCCCGGCCATCCAGCCCATCCCGAACGAGGACCTTACCGCGACCGCCGGTGGTTATGGCATGCGCATCCACCCGATCCACAAGATCCCGAAGTTCCACGCGGGCATGGACTTCACCTCCAAGCAAGGCACACCGATCTATGCCACCGGCGATGGCAAGGTGACCTTCGCGGACTATGCGACCAATGGCTATGGGATGCACGTGATCGTGGACCACGGCTTCGACTACGAGACGCTATACGCCCACTTGAGCGAGCTGAAGGTCCGCAAGGGCCAGAAGGTGAAGCGCGGTGATGTGATCGGGCTTGTGGGCAATACCGGACTGAGCGCCGGACCACACCTGCACTACGAGGTGCACAAGGGCGGCCAGGCCGTTGACCCTGCGAACTATTACTTCAACGACCTCTCTCCCGAGGAGTACGCACGCATGCTGGAACTTTCGCGGAACGCCGGTCAATCCCTTGACTAGTACATTCGCATCAACGGAGGAGGAACGATGCCCTGGAAAGAGAAGACGATCGAAAAGCTGTACTGGTCCATCGGTGAGGTGGCCGAGCAACTGGGTGTGAACACCTCCCTCATCCGATACTGGGAGAAGGAGTTCGGCTCGTTGAAGCCCAAGCGCACCGGCAAGGGTGACCGCCTCTACACGAAGAAGGACATCGAGCAACTACAGCGCATCCAGCACCTGGTGAAGGAGAAGGGATTCACGCTGCAAGGTGCGCGTGTGCAGCTGCGGAAAGCCGATCAGATCGAGGAAGCCGCGGTCCTGGACATCGATTCCCTGCGCGACAAGCTGTTGGAGATCCGAACGAAGCTCGTGGCGCTGCGCAACGCCGGGCATTGAACGCTCAACAGCACCGTCCTTCCTTCAGATAGTTCGTCACGTAATCCCGCACCCCCTCCTCGAGGCTGGTGAACGGTCGATCATAGCCGATACCCACGAGCTTCCGCATGTCGGCCTCCGTGTAGTATTGGTACTTGTCACGGATGTCCGCAGGGGTGTCGATGAAGGTGATCCGCTCCGCCTTGCCCAGCGCGGCGAAGGTGGCCCTTGCCAGGTCGAGGAAGGTGCGCGCCTTGCCGCTGCCCAGGTTGTAGAGGCCGCTGTCCTTCCGATGCTCCATCAGGAAGAGGCACACGTTGCATAGGTCCTTCACGTACACGAAGTCGCGGAGCTGCTCGCCATCCTTGTAGTCCGGACGGTGGCTTCGGAAGAGCTTCATGCCGCCCGAGGCCTGGATCTGGTTGAAGGCGTGGAAGACGACGCTGGCCATGCGCCCCTTGTGGTACTCGTTCGGGCCGTAAACGTTGAAGAACTTGAGCCCGGCCCAGAAGAACGGCTTCTTGTCCTGTGCCAAGGCCCACTTGTCGAAGTCGTTCTTGCTCTCCCCGTAGGGGTTCAGCGGCTTCAGCTTGTATGGCAGTGAATCATCCGCATCGCTATAGCCCAATTCACCATCGCCATAGGTGGCGGCGGATGAGGCGTACACCAGCGGTATGCCATACTTCACACAGGCCTCCCACATGCGCTGGCTGTAGCCCACGTTCAGCTCATCGAAGATGGTCCGGTCGAACTCGGTCGTGTCCGTCCGTGCCCCCAGGTGGAAGATGAACTGCACGAGCCCCTCGTTCCTGTCCAGCCAATCGAAGAACTCCTTACGCTCCACCCGCGCGCTCAGCTTCTTGCCCTCGAGGTTCGCCGCCTTGTCCACCCGGGAGAAGTCGTCCACCGCCACGATGTCCTGCCAGCCCGCACGAAGCAACTCGCCGATGAGGGCACTGCCGATGAAGCCCGCGGCTCCCGTGACGATGATCATGGCGCGAAGGTAGGGGGCGAGGATCCCCGCCTCCTACCTTTGCGCGCGATGCCGACCGTATACATCACGCGCCGCGAGCGGTTCAGCGCCGCGCACAAACTCGCCCGACCTGATTGGAGCGCGGACAAGAACCTCGCCACCTTCGGCAAGTGCTCCAACCCGAACTGGCACGGCCACAACTACGAACTGTGGGTGACCGTGAAGGGCGAACCCAGCCCGGAGACCGGCTTCGTGGTGGACCTGAGCAAGGTGAGCTCCATCATGCAGGAGTACGTGATCAGCAAATTGGACCACAAGAACATCGACCTGGACGTGGAGTTCATGAAGGGTCGGCTGAGCAGCACCGAGAACCTCGCCATCGCCATCTGGGAACAACTGCGTGAACCGATCGAAGCCCTGGGTTGTTCCCTCTCCTGTGTGAAAGTGCAGGAGACCGAGAACAATTACGTGGAATACCATGGCCACTAAACGACCAGCCACCGGACGAGGGGGCGCGAAAGGCATCGAACGGGAGCCGCAAGGTGAGGGCTACGAGCGGATCGATCAGTACGACCACGCCCTGGTGGAACGGATCGCCGGGCATTATGGCGACATCCTCAAGGCGATCGGGGAGGACCCGAAGCGTGAAGGGCTGCTCAAGACCCCGGAACGGGTGGCCAAGGCCCTGCAATACCTCACCCACGGATATGACGTGGATCCCGCCAAGATCCTGAAGAGCGCACTGTTCAAGGAGGAGTACAGTCAGATGGTGCTGGTCAAGGACATCGAGGTGTATTCCATGTGCGAACACCACATGCTGCCCTTCTTCGGCAAGGCCCACGTGGCCTATGTGCCCAACGGGCGGATCACCGGACTGAGCAAGATCCCGCGGGTGGTGGACGCCTTCGCCCGCCGGCTGCAGGTGCAGGAACGGCTGACGAACCAGATCCGCGACTGTATCCATGACACCCTGCGACCATTGGGTGTGGCGGTGGTGATGGAGTGCGACCACCTCTGCATGCGCATGCGTGGCGTGCAGAAGCAGAACAGCGTGACCACGACGAGCGCCTTCACCGGGATCTTCCTGAAGGACCAGCGGACACGCGAGGAGTTCATCAAGCTCATCAGCGCCCGCCTTCACTGAGGCGGAAGGCTCATCGCCGTTCAGGCGGACCAGCTGGTGTCGGCCTCCGGTCACGAGCACGCACCGTTGCGAACTGATCCGCCTGCGCAGTTGCACCGGCGCTCTATCTTCGTGCCACCTACTTACCGGCAATGGAGAACAACACCTTCCCGCAGAACCCCGCCTTCATCGGCAGCACCGAGGTCAGCAGCGTGCGCACCTTCCTGGCCAACGTGTTCAGTTACATGACCATGGCGCTGGTGATCAGCGGTGTGATGGCCTGGTGGTTCGGCAACGACCTCACCAAGCTCCAGTACCTCATCAACTTCGAGACGGGTGGGCAGACCATCCTGGGATGGGTGGTGATGCTGGCGCCATTGGGCCTGGTCTTCGCCATGAGCGGACTGGTGAACAAGATGAGCGGCACCGCGCTGCTCGCCACCTTCCTCGTCTTTTCCTGCATCATGGGGATCAGCCTCAGCTACATCTTCCTGATCTACTCGATGGCCGCCATCGCCAACGTGTTCTTCATCACCGCCGCGGTCTTCGCCACCATGGCCATCGCAGGTTACACCACGAAGACCGACCTCACCAAGCTGGGCAGCATCCTCATGATCGGTCTCTTCGGCATCATCATCGCCTCCTTGGTGAACTTGTTCCTGAAGAGCGACACGATGAGCTATGTGGTGAGCATCATCGGCGTGGTGGTCTTCACCGGCCTCACCGCGTATGATGTTCAGAAGCTCAAGCGCATGGGGGAACAGGTGGCCACCGGCACCGAGACCGCCCAGAAGATGGCCCTGATGGGTGCCCTGAGCCTCTACCTCGACTTCATCAACCTCTTCCTCATGCTGCTGCGCCTCTTCGGGCGCCGCGACTGATCATTCCCGGTGAAAGGGTGCGAGGGTGTGGGGCTTCCCGCACCCTCGCGCTTTTCGGAGCGATCGTGTTCCTCCCCTATTTTCACAGCCCCAGACCAACACGATGACCGCATACGTATTCCCCGGACAGGGCAGCCAGTTCACCGGCATGGGCAAGGACCTGTATGATGCCGACAATAACGCCCGCATCTGGTTCGAGCACGCCAACGACATCCTCGGCTTCAACCTCACCGACGTCATGTTCCATGGCAGCGAGGAGGACCTGAAGCAGACCAAGGTGACCCAGCCGGCCATCTTCCTGCACAGCGTGGTGAAGGCAAAGGTGCTCGGCGATGCCTTCAGACCGTCGATGGTCGCCGGTCATTCACTCGGGGAGTTCAGCGCGCTGGTGGCCGCCGGCGCCATGGAGTTCAGCGATGGGTTGAAGCTGGTGGCCGCGCGTGCGAACGCCATGCAGAAGGCCTGTGAACTGCAGCCCAGTACCATGGCCGCGATCCTCGGCCTGGAGGATGCCAAGGTGGAGGAGGTGTGCAAGACCATTGAAGGTGTTGTAGTGCCAGCGAACTACAACTGCCCCGGCCAGCTGGTGATCAGCGGCAGCGTGGAAAGCGTGAACGCCGCCTGCGAAGCCTTGAAGGCTGCGGGTGCGAAACGTGCCCTCGTGCTGCAGGTGGGCGGCGCCTTCCACAGCCCCTTGATGGAGCCTGCCCGCGCCGAACTGGCCACCGCCATCGCCTACACGCCGATCGTGGACCCGCGCTGCCCCGTCTACCAGAACGTGGACGCCCGCCCACACACGGATCCCGCACGCATCAAGGCCAACCTGATCGCGCAGCTCACCGCGCCCGTGCGCTGGACACAGACCATGCAGCACATGCTCGCCGACGGCGCCACCCGGGTGGTGGAGGTCGGACCCGGCAACGTGCTGCAAGGCCTCTTCAAGAAGGTGAGCAAGGAGGTGGAGACGATGGCGGGGTAGCGCAGGCAGCGCCAGCGAGTTCCGTCGCGTCTTATTGCCATCAGATAATAGATGGACTGTCACCTGCATCCTATGACCCTTGGGGTCGTCGCGCTGGTCAGCACGACTTCCGTCAGCGCGCAGCAGCCGTTCCCGACAGCATCCGACCAAGCCCAATGGTCCGTCGTCAGTTACATCCTTGGGCAGCCCTTCGATACGATCATGCTCGCAACCACGACGTCGATCGACCTATGCGACCGGACCTATAGTGTGGTGACGGACGCAGGCTTTGGAGTGGAAATGGTCTTTTTCAGGAACGAGGGCCAACGCACGCTGTTCCGGCTATCTGAGGACTGTGGAGAACGGGAGTACCTCCTCTATGACATGGCGATGAACGTGGGGGATTCCACCTACGTGGGCTGGCAGATGGGACAACCATCGTTGGACACCACCCTGGCCATCGTGGAGGCGATCGATGTGGTTGAATACCTTGGTATTCCCCGCAGGCGTTCCACCGTGCGCATCGACCGGTGCCCAGGCACGTCTGAACCGCCGCTTTTCACCCAGGACCAGTGGATCGAGGGCATCGGCTCTGTCGGGCACCCGTTCTACTCGTTGAACTGCTTATGCGATTTCTGTGAGAGCGCTTTCTCCTTGCAATGCGCCGACAGCCTGAACGTACCGACCTTCCGCTTCCCGGCTGGTACCTCCTGCGGCCCTATCACGGGTGTTCCCGAAGTACGTTCGGGGCCGGGCGTTCTGCAGGTGGCCGGAGGGGATGGGTACTGGTCCGTTCATCTTCCCGAGGGGATCAGCTCTGGGATCATCACCGTACATGACCTGAACGGAGCGGAGGTCCTTCGATCTCGAACCTCCGGACCGATGGCGGTCATCGACGCAAGGAGACTTGCACCGGGCAGCTATGTGGTCAGCTTGAGGACCACCGGTGGGAACTGGTGGGCTCGAACAGTGGCAACTCCTTGAGAAACGTTCCGGGGATCCCGCCTACAACCCCGCGTTCAACAACTTCCCGCTCGCGATCAGCTTGTGCAGGTATGGCCGCGCAAGCGTGTTCTTGATCGCCTGCACATGGTTCATGCTGTGGCAATCACTGCCCAGCAGTTCGTAGTGCCCACCATCGACCAGGCGCTCGGCGATGAGCTTCGCCTGCGGTCCGTAGGCGCCTGACAGCGCAATGGTGTTCAACTGGAAGAGCACACCTCGCTCCTTGAGCAGCGTGTACTTACTGAAGTCGTTATGCCAGAAGCCATAGCGCTCCGGGTGCGCCAGCACGGGCCGGTAACCCATGGTCTGCATCTGGAAGATCACCGACAGCAGCATCGTCGGCTCACTGATGAAGGGCAGTTCGAAGAGCAGCAGGTTGTCCCCGAAGGTGAGCACCCGACGGTCCAGCACCTTCTGTTCCAGCTCGTGGTCCAGGTAGTACTCCGCCGCCGCGTCCACCTCCATGTCCAGGCCCTGGCGCTTCACCTCATCGCGCACCCGCTCCAAACCCCCGAGGATGATCTCCGGCGTGTTACGGTAGCCATCCGCCATGTTGTGCGGGGTGGTCACCACTTTCCTGTAGCCCAGCTCGGACATGGCCGTGAGCATCTCGATGGTCTGCTCCATGGTCTGCGCCCCGTCGTCGATGCCCGGTATGAAGTGCGAATGCACATCGCAGCGCAGCACGCTGAGATCCGCATCGCCCATGGCGGAACCGGACGACCCGAAGAGCTTGTTGAAGAGGCCCATGTCAGTGCAAAGGTGCGAAGGAGTGGGGGCGCATCCGTTGTCGGATGGAAGCGGACCCGCGCGACACCCTCATCCGCGCTCCGTGTAGTGGTCCTGGTAGTACTGTTGATAGGCCCCGCTGGTCACGTGGTCCAGCCATTCGGTGTTGGCCAGGTACCAGTCCACGGTGCTTTCCAGCCCTTCCTCGAAGGTGATGCTCGGCTTCCAACCCAGTTCACGCTCGATCTTGGAGGCATCGATCGCGTAGCGCAGGTCGTGCCCGGCACGGTCGGTGACGTAGGTGATCAGCTTGGCGCTATCCCCTTCCGCACGGCCCAGCTTCCTGTCCATGATGGAGCAGAGCAGGTGAACGAGGTCGATGTTCTTCCACTCGTTGTGCCCGCCGATGTTGTAGGTCTCGCCTTTCACGCCGGTGTGGAAGATGACATCGATGGCCGCCGCGTGGTCCTCCACCCACAGCCAGTCGCGCACGTTCTCGCCCTTGCCGTACACCGGCAGCGGCTTGTTGTTACGGATGTTGTTGATCATAAGCGGGATCAACTTTTCCGGGAAGTGGTGGCTGCCGTAGTTGTTGCTGCAATTGCTCAGCACGAAGGGCAGCTTGTAGGTGTTGCCGTAAGCGCGTACGAAGTGGTCGCTGGCCGCCTTGCTGGCGCTGTAGGGGCTCTGCGGATCGTAGGGCGTGGTCTCAGTGAACAGGCTGTCGTCGTGGAGCGAGCCGTACACCTCATCGGTGGAAACATGGTAGAACCGCTTGCCCTCGAAGGCACCCTTCCATGCTTCTTTCGCGGCATTGAGCAGCGTTACCGTGCCGTACACGTTCGTGCGCACGAAGCTTAGCGGATCGGTGATGCTGCG
>JAKQEI010000101.1 GCA_029573495.1 Bacteroidota bacterium
TATAAGTACCTCAGGAATAATGTATTCCCTATCGTGGTCGGAGGTGATCATTCAATAGCGATCGGTTCCGTATCGGGCACCAAGATGGCGTTCCCCAACGACCGCCTCGGCGTGGTCTGGATCGATGCCCATGCCGACCTCCACAGCCCCTGGACCACCCCCAGCGGCAACGTGCATGGCATGCCCCTGGCCCTGCTCATGCACATCGAGAAGAAGGGGCGCAAGAAGCCGAGCGTCTACACCATGGACACCTGGGACCAGCTCCGGAAGATCGGGGTGAACGGCCCCAAGCTCCTGCCCAGCGACCTGGTCTTCATCGCCCTGCGCGATTATGAGCCCGAGGAGGAGGCCATCATCAAGGAACACGGCATCAAGGTCATTTCCGTGGCCGACCTGCGGAAGAAGGGCGCCAAGGCGGTGGTGAACGAGACATTGGCCCACCTCAGCCTCTGTGGCCGCATCCACGTGAGCTTCGACGTGGACAGCCTCGACCCCTCGATCTCCGTGGGTACTGGAACCCCCGTCCCGAACGGCCTCCACCTGGACGAGGCCCGCGACCTGCTCAGCGGCTTCTGCGCCGACCCGAAGACCGCCACCCTGGACGTGGTGGAGATCAACCCCGCTTTGGACACCAACAACGCCATGGCCGAAGCCACCCTGAGCGTGCTGGAGCCGCTGTTCCCGATCCTGCGCGGGCGATGAACATGTGGTCATGTGCTTTACACAGCAGGCTACCTGATCGTGCGAATGCCTGGTGAGCAGGAAGTCCATTCCCATCATGCTCGGAATTTCATGAGCACATGGGCACATGCCCACATGAGCACATGATCGGCCAGGTCGCTTCCTCCGTCATCCTCATCCGACCGACCGGCTTCGGCTACGACCCGCAGACCGCCGCGAGCAACACCTTCCAGCAGCGCATCACCGATCCGGAGGTGGCGCGTAGGGCAGCCGAGGAGTTCGACGGTCTGCTCGAAGCCTTGCGCACCTGCGGCATCCACTTCACCGTGCTCGACCCGCACGACCCACAGGCGCCTAACGGGGTCTTCCCCAACAACTGGTTCAGCACCCATGCCGATGGCACCGTGGTGCTCTATCCCATGCTTACCGCCAGCCGCCGTGCCGAGCGCGATCCGGACATGGCGCAGGTGTTGCGGCGAGAGGGATTCCACACGCGTCAGACGGTCGACTTCAGCGGCTGGGAACATCAGGGACTCATCCTCGAAGGCACTGGAAGCCTGGTGCTCGACCGGGTGAACAAGAAGGCCTTTGCCTGCCTGAGCGAACGCACCACCGAACGCGCAGTGAACGCGTGGTGCGAGAACATGGGCTACACCCCGGTCACCTTCGTGGCCACGGAGGATGGTCGCATTCCGGATGGGGGCGGCGTGCGGGGCGTCCCGGTCTACCACACCAACGTGGTCATGAGCATCGGTGAGGGGTTCGCAGTGGTGTGCCTGGACGCCATGCCCTTTCCGGCGGAACGCCAGGAGGTGAGGGAGGAACTGGAACGGAGCGGCAAGGAGGTCATCGCCATCGGTATCGAGCAGATGCAGCACTTCCTGGGGAACATGCTGCAGCTGCGGTCGTCCACTTCCGCGTTCATCCTACTCTCTGAGACGGCTTTTGCGCAGCTCCGGCCGGATCAGCGCATGTCCCTGCTGGCGCATGGTCAACTCGTGCCGATCGCCATCCCTGCCATCGAAGCGGTTGGTGGCGGCAGCGTGCGGTGCATGCTGGCGGAGAACTTCCTGCCCAGGTCCCATTGATCGCCGTAGCGACCGACCGGGGCTCAAACCTTCACCTTCTTTCCATTCGCGCTCGGCACCTTGGCTTCCACTTCGGCGATGGCCGTGATCGTACGCAGCAGTGAATCCGGGGTCACGCTGATGGAGTCGATCCCGAGTTCCACCAGGAACTGGGCGAAATCCGGATGGTCGCTCGGTCCCTGGCCACAGATGCCCACCTTGGTCCCCGTTCGTTTGGCCGTTTCGATGAGCATGCGCAGCATCCGCTTCACGGCATCGTTGCGCTCATCGTAGATGTGCGCCACCAGGGCACTGTCGCGGTCCAGGCCGAGCGTGAGCTGCGTCAGGTCGTTGCTGCCGATGGAGAAACCGTCGATGTGCTCCGCGAATTCCTCGGCCATGATGATGTTGCTGGGGATCTCGGCCATGAGGTACAGTTCAAGTCCTTCCTTGCCACGCTCCAGGCCGTATTCCTTCATCACGCCGGTCACCTTGTTCAGTTCCTCCACCGTGCGGCAGAAGGGGATCATCACCACCACGTTCTTCAAGCCCATCTTCTCGCGCACGCGCCGGATGGCCTTGCATTCCAGTCCGAAGGCCTCCTTGTACGTATCGCTGTAGTAGCGCGAGGCACCGCGCCAGCCGATCATCGGGTTCTCCTCATGCGGCTCGTAATGTTCACCGCCAAGCAGGTTCCGGTACTCGTTGCTCTTGAAGTCGCTGAAGCGAACGATCACCTTGTTGGGGTAGAAGGCGCTGGCGATCTTGGCGATGCCATAGCTCAGGCGCTTCACGAAGTAGGTCTCCTCGTCCTCGTAGCCGTTGATCAGGTAGCTGATCTTGCCACTGAGGTTCGTGTCGCCCAATTCCTTGTGCTGCAGCAGCGCCAGGGGGTGCGCCTGGATGTAGTTGTTGATGATGAACTCCTCGCGCGCCAGACCCACCCCGGCGTTCGGCAGGGCGGCGAATTTGAAGGCCATGTCCGGGCTGGCCACGTTGAGCATGATCGGCGTGCGCACCTGCGGCAGGTCGTTCAGCGCCGTTTCCTCAATATTGAATGGAATGATGCCGCTGTAGATCACGCCGGTGTCGCCTTCACAACAGCTTGCGGTCACTTCCATACCGGTCTCCAGTAGATCGGTCGCATTACCGCAACCCACGATGGCGGGCACGCCCATCTCACGCGCCACGATGGCGGCGTGGCAGGTGCGGCCGCCCTTGTTCGTGATGATGGCGCTGGCCTTCTTCATGATCGGCTCCCAGTCGGGGTCGGTCATGTCGGTCACCAGCACATCGCCCTGCTGGAAGTCCTTGCCGTCGGTGCTGCCACCGCGACCGTCCAGGCTGTAGAGGATGCGCACCTTGCCCGCACCCACACGTGCACCTACGGCGATGCCCTTGGCCAGCACCTGCTCATCTCCCTTGGGCTGCAGCTTGAACTCGACCACCTTGTCGCCATCGCCGCGGCTGTGGATGGTCTCCGGTCGTGCCTGCACGATGAAGAGCTGTTTCGTCAGTCCGTCCACGGCCCACTCCACGTCCATCGGGCACCATTGGCCCTTCTTGTCGGTGTAGTACTTCTCGATGGCGACAACGCTTCGGGCGATCTCGAGGGCGACATCGTCCGTGATGCAGAAACGATGGCGCATGGGTCGCTCCGTGGGGATGGTGAGCGTGGGCTTGCCGGGCTCCACCCCGTAGATCATCTTCCGGTCCTTGTTCCCGAGCTTCTTCTCGATGATGGCGCTATACCCCTGGGTCAGGGTGGGCTTGAAGACCAGGAACTCATCCGGGCTCACGGCACCCTGCACCACCATCTCGCCCAGACCATAGCTGCCGTTGATGAGGACCACGTCCTTGAAGCCGCTCTCGGTGTCCAATGAGAAGGCCACGCCACTGGCGCCAAGGTCGGAGCGCACCATCTTCTGGATGCCCACGCTGATGCCCACATCGAAGTGGTCGTAGCCCAGTCCATGGCGGTAGACGATCGCACGGTCGGTCCAGAGCGAGGCGAAGCAGTTGCGCACCGCGCTGATCAGGTCCTGCGGACCGCGCACGTTCAGGTAGGTCTCCTGCTGGCCCGCGAACGAGGCATCGGGCAGGTCCTCGGCCGTCGCGGAGGAACGCACGGCCACATCGGTCTGGTCCTGACCATACTGCTTGCTCATCTCCTCATAACGCGAGAGGATCCCTTTCCAGATCTCCTCCGGGAATTTGCCGTTCTTGATCAGCGTGCGCACGCTGAGGCCGGTGCGCCGGATGCTCTCCACATCGTCAGGATCCAGGCCGGCGACGATGTCCCTGATCTGCTGATCGAATCCGTTGTGTGCGATGAAGGCTTCATAGCTGGCCACGGTCACGACGAATCCGCCGGGCACCTTCACTCCAAGTTTGCTGAGGTTCTGGATCATTTCCCCCAGGCTGGCGTTCTTGCCACCCACGGTGGGGATGTCCTTCAATTCCACTTCATGGAGCCATTTGAGGTAGGTGCGGTCGGTCATGGTTCAGGAGGTGCGCGTTTAAGTCGGAACCTTCAACGAAGTTGGGCATGAAAAGTTGGTCCGGGGTGTCGTTCGTCATATCCCTTGTGGCAGCGTCCGGGAAGGTGCCTCACTGGCGGGGTGTTGCATGGGATCCCGGGAGGTGGTAAACTCGGGGTGTTCAAACAACGTCTTCCATCCAAACCAACTCCACATGGTACCTCGATACGCTTCGTTGCTTGCGCTGTGCTGCTCTTCGTTCGCGGCAGATGCCCAGTATTGTTCGCCCAACTTCGCCAACGGCTGTTTCAACTGGTACACGCAGACGGTTGACATCGCCGAACTCTCGTGGGAGGCCACGGATTGCAACGCTTCCGATCAAACGGACCTGAGTGCCACGGTGGTCGCCGGTGTGGCCATGCCCATGACGGTGGTGAACGCCAATTGGTGCGGATGTGCGATATGGGTCGACCTTGATGACAACGGCGATTTCGGGTCCAACGAGGAGCTCTTCCACCTTTACGGGAACATGGAAACGGCCACCTACGATCTCGATCTGCTCATACCGGAAAGCACCACCGCAGGTCCGCACCGCATGCGCATCATCTCGGGTTGGGGGAGTGATGGCGTGAGCGAAGGTCCCAACGGTTACGGCCCCTGCGGCGACTACCAGTACGGCAACCACGTCGACTTCACTTTGAACGTGGAGCCCGCCTCGGCGATCGATGAACCCGCCGTTCCGGTCCGGTTGATGGGCATGAACCCGACCACAGGACCCGTGGTGCTGGCCTCGACGGAGCCATTGGACGCCGTGCTGGTGCGGACCGTGGATGGTCGGCTGGTGCGCGCTGTACCTGCGAATGGACAGGCCGGTTCCATTGCGTTGGACCTCACCGGTCTCGTTTCCGGACAATACATCTTGGAATGCCGGTCCGGCAAGGCTTCCGGAAGGATGCGTGTGATCAAGGAGTGACCACGTGCGGGGCATGGTCCCCGCCCTGCGGAAGTGGGGATGGTGGGGTGCTTCAAGCAACCGGCCATGGTGGTGCGTCCGTCACCTGACCATACCACCAGACCATGCACGTTCGGATCACTACCATTTCCCTGAGCCTGTCCTGTCTCCAGCTGCACGCGCAGGTGGACTGTGCCAGTGCGTTGCCCATCACAGCCGGGGTCCATCAAGTAACGGCCATCACCGGGGACTTGCCGGATGCGCCGCGGTGCACCACCCTCGACCAGGGACCCGCCACAAATGCGATCTGGTACAGTTACACAGCTGCGACCGACACCATCGTGGAGATCACCACCTCGGTCTTCGGGCAACCACAGGTCGATACGCGCTTCCATGTGTACCACGGCGATTGTTCCGCACTTTCCTGCGTGGTGGGCAATGACAATGGAGGCTTGAATGGAACGTCCCGTGCCTCCTTCAGCGCGGTGGCGGGGGAGACCTATTTCATCGTCTTCGACGATCGTTGGAGCAGCGAGGCATTCTCGTTCGAGTTGGCGACCATCTATTACGTGGTCAGCAATACTGAAGCCTATTTGTCCTTCACCTCCACCTTCATCAACCTGCAGGGTCAACCCCGTGCGATCGTGGATATGGACAATGATGGTTTGGACGACGTCGTTGGTGTCACCCAGACCCTGGTGAACATCCATTACCAACAGGAGGGCGGTGACCTGATGTCCGTGGCGATCCCCACCGACTTCGCGATCTACCCCGCCTCCTGGAGCCTTTGTGCCGGGGACCTGGACCGGAACGGGTTCAAGGACCTGCTGTACGGTGGTGGGAATGGGGTCACCTTCATGTTCGCCACGCCCGATGGCAATGGATTCATCCAACGATCGGGTCCGGAGTACGTGTTCAGCCAGCGGTCGAACATGGTGGATATCAACAACGACGGTCATCTCGACGCCTTCGTATGTCATGATGTGGCGCCGAACGTGGTCTATCTGAACGACGGTCTGGGTAACCTGCAGTTCCAGATGGGCGGCTTCGGCAATTCCTGCGGCAACTACGGCTCCATCTGGGTGGACTACGACAACGACGGCGATATGGATCTCTATGTGGCCAAGTGTGGCTGCGATGCCAATGACATCCTCATGCGCAATGATGGCGGTGGCCAGTTCGTCCAAGTGGCGGGACCGCTTGGCTGGAACGACTTCCACCAGAGCTGGAGCAGTGCCTGGGGCGACTACGATAACGATGGCGATATGGACGTTCTCATCGGAGGCAGCAACGGACCCTACCATTTCCTGATGCGGAATGATGGCAACGGCACCTTCACGGACCGGACATCCGGATCGGGCCTTGATGCCTTCAACATGCAGAGCATCGAGTGGGTCACGCACGACTTCAACAATGATGGCTTGCTGGACATCGTGGGAGGTGGTGTCATCATGGTGAACCAGGGTGACTTGCACTTCGCACAGAATACCTATTCACCGGGCATCGGTGGGATCGGTGATGTGAACAACGACGGTTCGTTGGACGTGCTGGGTCTAAACGGCCTTCAGCTCGGGGTTCCGAACGGGAACCATTGGCTGCGCGTGGCCTTGCACGGTACCGTGAGCAACGCGGACGGGATCGGTGCACGCGTCACCATCCAAAGTGCCCTGGGGCAGCAGATCCGCGAGGTGAGGAGCGGGGACGGATTCCGCTACATGAGCAGCATCATGCCACACTTCGGCCTCGGGTCGGACGAGGTCATCGATCACCTCACCGTGCGCTGGCCGTCGGGGATCGTGCAGGAATTGGAAGGTGTGGGTGTGGATCAAACACTACACCTGACCGAGCCGGTGACCACCGCCATGAAGCCCGAGATCGATGCGGCCCGGCTGTTGGTCCAGTTGGATGCGGGTGAGCAGTGGTTGTGGCTCAAGGTGGTCGGTGGTCCAAGCACGGGGCAGGTGACCCTTCTGGACCCCACAGGGAAGGTGGTGGCGACGCATGCGCTTACGGATACGGGCATCTCCGTCGGAAAGCTGGCGGCGGGTCTGTACACCGCACGGCTCGTCGTGGACGGTCACGTGCTGGTTGGCCGGTTCCGTAAGAGCTGAACCCGGCCAGGAATTATTTCCTCCCCGGGTAGGGGTCTGGCCTGTCCTGGTTGTCCCAAGGGCATGAAACCGACCATCACTCTTCGCCTGCTTACACTCGTCCTAGTTCCCTTCACCGCTGTCCAGGTCATCCACGCCCAGGACGATGCCCGGGACCTTCGTACCCTCTTCGGCCAGGGCCGGGAGATCGAACACGGTGGATGGGGTGGCCCAAGCACCCACTTCACGTCCATCATGGGGCATGAAGCGCTGCTGGTGGGTGCCCGCGGCGGCTGGTTGATCGATCACGGTGTCACCATCGGCATCGCAGGCCATGGCCTCGTGACCGATGTGCCCAACAGGGATTACGACGCGTACCGGTCGGCAGCAGGTGACAGTCTGCGCCGCGGCAGCCTCTTCCGCATGGGGTATGGGGGGCTGCTCATCGAGCCGATCATCGCGCCGAAGAGCCCTGTCCACGTGAGCCTCCCGGTCATCATCGGTGCCGGTGGGTGTGGCTACCAGACCTTCCACCGCAGACACGACGAGTTCGATCCCTTCACCTACAGTGATGACTTCCAGGCCTTCTTCGTGGTCGAGCCGGGCATCGAGCTGGAACTCAATGTGATCAAGCTGGTCCGTGTCGGGCTGGGCGCTTCCTATCGGTACACGACGGACCTTGACCTTCCGGAGACCCCGAAGGATGCGCTTCGTGGGTTCAACGCGGGAGTGACCGTGAAGGTGGGTCGTTTCTGAGCGTGGGACGAGGACCGACGATCGGCGTAGTTTCGGCCTATCCATCCAACCCAACGTCGGCCGATGAGAACCGCCTTCCGAACCGTTCTGGTGATCCTGCTGTTGACACCCTTCATCGCCAAGGCCCAACCACATCCCTACGGTTGCCATTACTTCCGGCAGGCGCGCGGACCGCTGATCTACACCCAGGCAGCGCGGAACCAGATCGAGGAGACCATCGCCCGCAGTGACACCTTCGACATCCTGCATTACGACATCCACCTGGACCTGACGAGCATCCTACCGGAGAACTTCAAGGGCTTCACCACCGTGTCCTTCCGTGCCTTGATGGCTGATCAGGACCGGATCCGCTTCGATCTGTACCAGCTGGTGGTGGATTCCGTGGTCGATGTGAACGGCCCGGTGGCATACACCTACGACGGCGATTTCCTGCGCGTTGAACTTACGGACGCCCCTGCGATCGGCGAAGAACGTGAAGTCACGGTATACTACCACGGTGCGCCGCATCGCGACCCGGAATGGGGTGGCTTCTACCACGAGAACGGCTACATGTACAACCTGGGCATCGGGCTGTCCACCATTCCGCCGAACTTCGGAAAGGTCTGGTACCCCTGCTTCGACAGCTTCGTGGAAAGGGCCACCTACACCTACCATGTGAAGTCTACAGGCGCCTATCGCCTCCACGGACAGGGCGACCTCATCGGAGAGGTGCAGTTGGACGGGGATACCGTGGTCAGGTCCTTCTCCATGCCCTACGCCATCCCGACCCACATCAGTGCGGTGGCCGTCTCCACCTACCAGGACAGTGACTTCGTGCATACCGGTATCAACGGCGACGTACCCGTCCGGCTGACGGCGAAGTCGGCCCAGTTGGATGACATGGTGGCCAGCTTCGTGGACGTGGGCTCTGCGATCGATGTGTGCGAACACTGGTATGGCCCTCATATGTACGGCCGCGTGGGCTATGTCCTCACCACCGACGGCGCATTGGAGATCCCCACGAACATCGCCTATCCTTCCTTCATGACCAGCCAGGGCATTGTGGACAACCGGGCCCTCTTCACCCATGAGCTTGGACATCACTGGTGGGGCGATCATGTGACACCGCACGTGCATAACGACATGTGGCTGAAGGAAGGTCCTGCCGAGTACAGCGGTCACCTCATCGAGGAGTGGATCGGCGGGCGGGAACCCTTCATCCGTACGGTGAAGGACAACCACAACCTGATCCTACGTCAGGCACATCGGGACGACGGGGGCTTCCAGCCGCTCTCACCCATGCCCGATCCATACATCTACGGTACACACACCTACAAGAAGGGCGCTTCCGTGATGCACAACCTGCGCGGATACATGGGCGATGCGCTCTTCCAGCAGGCCTTGCGCGGTGTGCAAGTGGACATGGCTGAACGTACCATCACCCCGGAGGAGTTCCGAGACGGTCTGGAAGCCCATTCAGGCCTCGACCTGCATCCTTTCTTCGACGCCTGGGTCTTCGCTCCTGGCTATTCCGTGTTCGAAGTGCGCGAGATGGTCGTGAGCCCGAACGGAGGCACCTGGACCGCTGATCTGGAGGTTGGCCAGAAGTTGTACGGCGCCTCGGTACTTCATGAGGACGTCCCGCTCGATGTCACCTTCCTTTCAGCCGAAGGGCAGTCGCATGAGACGATGATCACCGCAGGCTCCGAGATCACCACGTTCACCCTGGAAGTGCCCTTCGAACCGGCCATGGTGGTGCTGAACCGCCAGATGCGCCTGAACCAGGCGCGCATGGACAACGAGGTGGTGCTCGTGCCAGGTGTATGGTTCCCGAACCTGATCCCGTACGTTGACTTCCGTGTGTACGGGACCAACCTTGTGGACAGCACCCTTGTTCGCGTGGAGCACATCTTCTGTGCACCGGATCAGGAACCCTTGCAAGCCGGGGTCACGGAGATCAGCGATACGCACTATTGGGTGGTGGATGGTCTTTGGCCGGAAGGCACGGTGCTGGAGGGAAGGATGTACTACCAAGGAGAGAATGAGAACCAGTTCGACCATGATCTGGTGAATGGTGACGAGACGGGCATCGTACTCCTGTACCGCAGGAACGCCAATGAGACCTGGGCGATCTGCCCGGACCAGGTGATCACCGCAGGCAGCCTCACCAACGGGAGCGGCTTGATCCGTGCCAACAACATGCAGAAGGGACAATACACCTTCGCCAAGGCCAGTGCGATCATTTCAGTGGAGGAGCTGCAAGAGGCGCCGTTCAAGGTGACCCTGGGTCCCGTGCCCGCTTCGAGCGAAGTGGTGGCTACCGGCTGGGTGGATGGACCAATGACCGTGTGGTGGGACGTGGTCGGTCTGGATGGGCGCTTCGTGCAACGTTCCACGGGTATCCACTCCGGCGAATTCCGCCAGGTGATCGACGTCTCGGCTCTGGCAGCAGGAGGCTACATCCTGCGAGCCACCCAGGATGCTGGCGGTCGCTTGTTCGAGCAACGCTTTGAGGTGGTGCGCTGACGGCCATGATCGTGGATCCGGTGGGACAAGGTGCCTTTAACGCGGCCGGGCTTCGCAAGCCCATCTACCCGGTCCGGACCGCCTTGCAGGAACACCTCTTGGAACACGGACGCTACGTCCCGTTGCCGCTCACCTACGAAGACCTGGCGCGGTTCGATGGTCTGATGCCCTTGCAGCGGCCCGATGGAAAGGACAGCCTCTGGAGTTCGGCCCTGTACCGCCCGGCCGATCTGGAAAGCCTTTTTCCGCGATTGGTGGAGATGTACCAGCTGCTCACCTCCGACGGCCGGCCCATCGAGCACCTCCGCGTGGCGAGCATCGATCTCTGTCCCTATGGGAATTCGCAGCCCTTCCGCATCCGGATCCTCAACCAGATCAACGACAACCACGACTACTTCTATGTGAAGCGTGCCGATGCCAGCCGGGTCTACGGCCTTGAACTGGAGCACCTGCTTTCACCGAACCGCATCAACTTCATGTATCAGGGGAACACCCTGGTCGAAGAGCACATCATCGGTGTGCCCGGCGATGCCTTCATCACCTCGCCCGAGCAGTACGGCGGGCACCTCAACCCCGTGCGTCTCAGCAAGGAGTTCGTGAAGTTCAATGAACGGTGCTTCGTCCGCCTCCTGGGTGATATGCGCGCCTACAACTTCGTCGTGGACGTGATCCACGATGTGGACCAGGTCCAGTACCGCCTGCGGAGCATCGACTTCGACCAGCAGTCCTACGAAGGACGTTCACGGATGTACCTGCCACAGTTCTTCAAGGAGAACCTGCCCTTCGTACAGTTCGCTCAACGAGCCATCTCCATGGAGTCCGTGGAGCAATACAAGAGCGAGGAGCGTGCCTTGCTGCGGAAACAGGCGAAACTCGCGGATGATCAGTTGCGCTCCTTGCTCGCGGTGATGAAGGATGATCCGATCGCTCCGCCCGAACACACCGCACAACTTGCCGGGGAACTCGCCGCTCATCACGGGGACCCCGCACTGGCCCGCGCTCGCAGCATGGGAGAGGTGCTGAGCCTTCACCTGGCCCGTCAACTGGGTTGACCCCTCACCTTCGACGGAATTGTAACACTTGTCGATGGGTCGGCGTATCAGCGCCACGAACGCCCGCCTATGTGCGTTCTAACCCGACCGATGCAACGCCATTCTCTCCGCGCGATCCTGCTCACGTCCACACTCGTGGTCAGCATCCTCAGCCACGCTCAGACCCTACGCTACGATTGGTTGAACCAGCCGTGCATTGACAACCTCAACTGCAGCAACGGCTGTTCAGCATGCAACCTGCCAGGTGTGGTGCCCGCCAACTTCTTCGGGACCGGGGTGCAATGGGTCGGTGTCGGAGTTTGTCCACATCCCATCACCCCGGCGGATAACGCGGTATACACCAGCGGCTGGCCCATGGAGCCTCAGGCCTCGTACTACGTAGGTGTGTCCACCTCCACCTTGGAGAATATCCGGATCGACAGCCTCATCATCCGCCACCGCCGTTCTGCAGATGGTCCCCAGCGCATGCGCGTACAGTTCAGTGGGAATGTGATGCAGGTGCCCACCGTCGTGGGCGATGTCGCGGTGACCGAGACCTATTCCGAATCGGTCTTCACGGACCTTGGTTGTCTCGATCTCGTGACCGGTACCGACTACCGGAACTTCGTCCTGCGGATGCAGGCCTATCAGGGAGGTGCCGGTGACTGGCAGGTGGACGCCATGCGCATCGTGGCCTCTCCGTGCAACGCGGGACAAGTAGGCATCGCCGAGAACTTCATGCGCGATATCGAACAGCAGCCGAACTCCTACGTGGATGTGCTCGGCCGCACCATCAGCGGGGTTCCCGCCCCGGGGGTGTACATCGGAGGTCGCAAGCGCGTGCAGGTGTTCTGAACTGCGAACCACCCAGAGAAGGCCGGAAGGGCAGCTACGCTGCGCTTCCGGCCTTCTTCGTGGCACGCGGATGGAATTGGAGGATGTTGCTGCGCAGGTATTCGCGATCGAGATGCGTATAGATCTCCGTGGTGGTGATGCTCGCATGACCCAGCATCTCCTGCACCGCCCGCAGATCGGCACCCCCTTCGACCAGGTGGGTGGCGAACGAATGACGGAAGGTGTGCGGGCTGATCGTCTTCCGGATACCGGCGGCCACGGCCAGCCTCTTCACCAGGTTGAAGACCGCCATGCGGCTCAGGGGACCGCCCCGGGTGTTCAGGAAGACGATGTCCTCACCTTTCGCTTTCCGCGGAACATGCACACGTGCTCCACGCATGTACGCTTCGATGCGGGCAATGGCTTCCGGACCCACGGGCACCAATCGCTCCTTGTCGCCCTTGCCCACCACGCGCAGGTATCCCTCGTTGAAGTGTAGCCAGGATGAACGAAGTCCACAGAGTTCACTGACACGAAGACCACAGCTGTACAGGGTCTCGACCATCGCACGGTCGCGGTCCGCCATGGGCGCGCTCATGTCGATCGCCCCGATCATCGCATCGATCTCCGCCACCGACAGGAACACGGGCAGCTTGCGCGCCAACCGCGGGCCTTCCAGCAACTCGGTAGGGTCCGAGTCGATGACCTTGTCCCGAAGCAGCGACCGGAAGAAGATCCGCAACGCGCTGAGGTAGCGTGCCTGGCTCGTGGCCTTGGCTCCGCTCTTTGCGGTATGCGTGATGTAGGCTTGAAGGTCGTCCAGCCGGACGGTGGTGGGGGTGAGGGGCGGCACCTGTGCCTCGGCGTACGCGCGCAAGCGCTTCACATCGCGCACATAAGCCTCCACGGTGCGGTCGCTCAAGGATCGCTCCAGCTTCAGGTGCATGCGCAGGTCGGTCAAAGCCTCATCCCATCCCACCTTGCGAAGGTCAGGTCCCGGCAGGACCCTGATCCGCGGCCATCACCGCCTTCTGCGAACCGCCCGATGTTCACCGAAGTGCGCAACTTCGCGGCATGCGCATCCTCATCATCAACGGACCGAACCTCGATCTATTGGGCAGCCGCGAGCCGGAGATCTACGGTCATCGCAGCTTCGAGGACTTCCTGGGGGAGCTGCACCACGCTTTCCCGAGGTGCGATCTGGACTATTTCCAGACGAATGACGAAGGAGCCATCGTCAACGTCCTGCGTGAACGGAGCGCCGACGTTGATGCCTTCATCCTGAACGCCGGTGGCTATTCCCACACCAGCGTTGCCATCCACGATACCATCAAGGTGATCGGTCGTCCCGTGGTGGAGGTGCATATCAGTAACATCCACGCACGCGAACCCTTCCGGCACCACACGATCACAGGCGCGGCCTGCGTCGGGATCATCACGGGATTCGGGCTGGAAGGCTATCGGATGGCGGTGGATCACCTGCTCCGCCGCGCCTAGCGGAAGGCTTCCATATCCAGCTGCGAGAAGCGGCGGTGTCGCAGGATGAAGCGGTCGAAGGCGATGCTGCGGTGATAGATGCCGCTGAGGTCAGGGTCCTTCTCGGTACGCATCAAGGCCCGGCGCTGACGCACCACATGTGGCAGGCGCAGGTAGAAGTGCCAGTGCGCTCGGATCACTTCCCATGTATGGCGGCCGTTGCCTTCCACAAGGAACTTGATCCCCGCGAAGCCGTCAAGGACCATGCGCCGGAACAGCCACCACCAGGCCCACCCATTGTGCAGGTTCTTCATCAGCACGATCAAACTGTTGCGGAAGTTGAGGTAGGTCTTTCGCGGGGAGCGATAGTCCAAGGACCCGCCGCCCACATGGTATACCACCGCTCTACTGGTGTACCCGATGGTCCACCCCATACGCCGCAACCGCCAACAGAGGTCGATCTCCTCCATATGGGCGAAGAGGTACGCATCGAAGCCTCCGGCCTGGTGGAAGGCCTCCGCTCGGATCAGCATGCAGGCCCCCGTCGCCCAGAACACTTCACGCTCATCGTCGTACTGCCCGTGGTCCTCCTCGGTGATCTCGAAGATGCGACCTCTGCAGAAGGGATAGCCGTTGCGGTCGATGAACCCACCTGCGGCACCCGCATGTTCGAACTTGCCCGGTTCGCGCAAGGAGCGCACCTTGGGCTGGCAGGCGGCCATGCGCGGGTCCGCATCGAGGTAGGCGTTCAAGGTGTCCAGCCAGCCGGCCGTCACCTCCACATCCGAGTTCAGAAGGAGGTAGCGATCGGCCTCCACCTGTTCCAAGGCTGCGTTGTATCCGCCAGCGAACCCCAGGTTCGTCGCAAGCTCGATCACGCGCACCCCAGGCTGTTCCTTGCGCAGCCACGCCACCGATCCATCGCTACTGGCATTATCGGCCACGATCACCTCGGCACCGGGGCTGTGTGCGAGCACGGTGGGCAGGAAGCGTTCCATCCAGGAACGGCCGTTCCAGTTCAATATGACGATGGCGGTACGCATCCGGACCGGGAGGCGGCAAAGATGCGGCTATCCCCGTGCCCCTCTCAGCGTGGCGCGTTGAAGAATTCCATCACCCGGTCGCTTTCCAGGGTGCCGGGCTGAACGGTCTGCACACCAGGCATGGCCACGTTCCGCTGGTGCAGGATGTTGTTCCACTGCGGGTTGTTCATCTCACCGGGTACCTCACTGTGCAATAACTGCATGCAGTAATTGGCCATCTCAGGCTGATAGAAAACGAAACGGCGGTCGGTGAAACGCCCGGCCCGGTAATAATGCCAGATGGTGTATGGCAGGGTCCCCATTTCGTTGAACCGGTCCATCATGGTGTTCGGTGGACCGTACTTCAGGTAAACGCGACCACGGTCGGTCTCATACCCCTTCAGCACCCGACAGTTGAACAGTTTGTTCACTTTGATCACTTCCTGACGGTACGCCTCCCACGCCCCCTCCGGGTCAGCACTGCGGTTGGCCCAGAAGCTGTAAAAGAAGCGCTTCATCAGGTCCATGTCCTTGTCCTTGTAACGGTCGTCGATGATCTTGGCCTCCAACGGATCGGCGATGGGCCGCAAGCTGGCGATGTGCTCGACCAGGGAATCCCGGTTGGCGAAGGCATTGGAGAACTTGCCTTCCAGGTCCAGCCGATCCAATGACTGCAGGTCATACTCGTAGCTTATCGGATTGTTCCGCTGGAAGAACTGCTCCTTGCGCGCGATCAACGCTCCGGCTCGGTCGCGTGCCTCCACGGCAAGTACATAGTTCCCGGAGGGCAGGTCCGCGATGTCGAACTCGGCGATCACCGGCTCCACGGGCCTGGCTTTCGCGCGGATACTTCGCTTGAAAGGACCGAAGACCGCTTTGGATTCAAAGCCCTCGACCTGATAGGTAAGCAGGTAAAGGCTGTCCGCGCCCAAGGTCTTCTCGGTGCCATGGACCTCGGTATAGAAGTTGAGCTTCTTGATGTCCGGTGGCAGGTAATCCATCAGCAGCGGCACCGTGGTATATCCGTACTTGCTCTGTTCCCCTTCCAACGAGGGGACGATACGCTCGCAGAATAGGATATCGGAGATGGAGATCCCCGGAGGTAGTGTGCCGACGGTCAATGGAGCCCGATAGCGGGTCACCGTTGTATCGCCCGTGGTCAGGTCAAGCGCTTCCACAGAAAGGTCATAATAACCAGGTGCGAGGGCGAAGAACTCCTGGTGGATGAGGTCGTGTTGGAGGCTGTCAAGGCTTTCCGGGCCGTTCACCATCGTCTTGCCAAAATCCACGATGGCACCATCACGTTCCACGAGGGTGATCACCTCCACCTTGGCCTGCATGAATCCACGTTCGTTGCTCTTCACCCCGAATGTGCCCGCGAGTATCGCCATGTTCACTTCCACCAAGGGGTCTCCTGCAGGCGTATAGAAGGTGCGAGGTTCCACGACCAACTGGACCTGGCCCCGAGCAGGGCGGTACGGCCACGCGGCCAGAAGGAAGAGCAGGGGGACGAACGGGCTGCGCATCACCCAAAGGTAGGGACCTGAGCAGGTCGCTAGCTGCCGTTAGCTGTATCGGAACGACCGGTACGAAAAGTCGCCATCACCAGGAACGGGCTTTTCCGCCGTGATGTGGTAAGGCTTCAACGCATGTCCGTTCCTCGTTCAAGCTTCGCTTGGCTCGGTCCGGACAGGCGAACGCCCGGCCACTCCGTGGCTAGGGCGATCATTGGCGGAGAGGGAGGGATTGCCCGAGATGGGCTTTCCCTGTGGGGGAGGCTTCAATGCACGCCCGTGATAGCTTCGCGCTCACCGGTCGTTCACCTGTCCGTTCCTCGCTCAAGCTTCGCTTGGCTCGGTCCGGACAGGTGAACGCCCGACCACTCCGTGGCAAGGGCGATCATTGGCGGAGAGGGAGGGATTCGAACCCCCGTTACCCTTGCGGGTAAAGCGGTTTTCAAGACCGCCGCATTCAACCGCTCTGCCACCTCTCCAAGGGGCTGTCCGGTCCGAGGACCTCCAACGGCGGCGCGAAAGTAGCGCCTTGCCCTCGTCAGACGATATTTGCCCCGATGGCCCTGCGCATGGAATTCCTCGGCACTGGCACCAGCCAGGGTGTACCGGTGATCGGCTGCCGTTGTGCCGTTTGTACCAGTGCCGATGTGAAGGACAAACGCCTCCGCTCGTCGGTCTGGCTGACGCTAGGCGATACCCGGATCCTCGTCGATGCCGGTCCGGACCTGCGCCAACAGCTGCTCCGCAGCGGCCAGGACAGGCTGGACGGAGTGCTGCTCACCCACGAGCACATGGACCACGTGGCCGGGATCGACGAACTACGCGCTTTCAATTTCGCGCAGGGGAGGGCGATGGACCTCTTCGGCCTGCCGCGGACCTTGGATGCTGTTCGCCGTATGTTCCACTATGCCTTCTCGGACGTGCGCTACCCCGGAGTTCCGGAATTGAACCTCGTTCCCGTTGGGGAGGGACCATTCAAGCTGGGTGCGGCAAGGATCCTGCCGGTGGAGGTGATGCATGAGAAGCTCTCTGTGCTCGGATACCGGATCGGCGACCTTGCCTACATCACCGATGCGAAGACCATCACACCGGCGGCTCGTGAACGGTTGCGGAACCTCGATGTCCTCGTATTGAACGCCCTGCGGATCGATCCGCACCGCTCTCACCTGAACCTTGAGGAGGCCCTCGCCGTCGTTGACGAACTGGCACCGCGTCGCGCCTTTTTCACGCATATCAGCCACCTCATGGGCCTCCACGCCGATGTGGCGCGTGGTCTGCCCGGTGGCGTGCAGCTCGCCGCTGATGGGTTGGTGGTGGAGTCGGACGACCCGCCAACATCCCACCCATGATGGGAAGGCCATCCTGGTCGGTTTGGATGGAAGTCCATTGGGTCCGATCTTCGTTCTACATTGAGCGATCCTCATGCGCACACATACACTTGCCTATCTGCTTCCCTTGACCTTTTTCCTGTCCGATGGCTCGGTCTTCGCACAGGGCTTACCAGAGACGGGGAACATCACCTTCATCACCGACAACAAGCGGCTCCCCGATCGCGACCGCCAGATCGAACTGCGCAGTTGGGGGGGCTGGCCTGCCTTTCACCAACTGCACCCTCGTTGGACGGCCGAGTTCAATGAGGAGACCGGCCTGCCGCGTAGGGCCTATGGTGACCCGATCGCCACGGTCGGTGCCACAGCTGCGGATCGCGCCTTGCATTTCCTGCAGGAGGAATTGGCCGCCTATCACCTTCCGCTTGAAGAGTTGAACGTGGTGTCCACCGCCCCCGGGAAGAAGTTGACCTACGTGCATTTCGAACAGCGGCATGCCGGCCTGCCCGTGCTTGGCACCAAGGTGCAGGTGAAGCTGGATGCGGAACAGCGGGTGATCGCCTTCGCCACCGATCTGGCCAGGGACATCGCCGTATCAACGACCCCGACCGTTCCCGTTGGGGTGGCTGCTGATCTCGCACAAGAAGGACTGACGGGAGTGGAGTCCACCGCGGACCGCGGATTGGCGCTATTACCCATGACCGTTGCAGGCCAACAGCGTGTCCGTCTGGTGCACCGTATCCAGGTTTTGACCCGGATCGGCGATAGGCCGGGCCGCTACGATTGTCTGGTCGATGCAACGGATGGACGTTTGTTGTACCGCGCCAACGCGGTGCGCAATTGTGGTCATGACGATGGCGATGACGATGAAGGAGTGGAACTCTCGATGAGCACCCTGGCCTATACCGGCAGTCCACTGGTGGCACCCACCGTACAAGCCATGCCGGAGTTGAACGTCACCATCAATGGAACGCTGTTCCAGACCGATATCTCCGGCTACCTCAACTCGGGTGTTCCGGGGCCGGCTACGGGGATCATTCAGCTCCGTGGACGATGGGCCGCTGTTCGGACCAACACGGTCACCCCGGCTTTCAACACCACCTTGAACGAAGGTTTCAATGCGCGGACCTTCGACAACAATGCGAATTTGCGGGAGCGATCAGCGTACCTCTATGTGAACCAGATCCACTCCCACATGAAGACCGTCCTGCCCGATTTCACCGGTATGGACTACCAGATCGCAACGAACCTGGACCTCACCACGGACAATTGCAATGCGTTCTACGACGGCTCGAGCATCAACTTCTACGCGGAGGCGAACAACTGCCGGTCCCTGGCCACCATCAACGATGTGGTCTACCATGAATATGGCCACGGGATCAACGACAAGTTCTATTCCGCGCTCAGCAGCGACTTCAGCAACGGGGCCATGGACGAGGGATACGCCGATGTCTGGGGCCTGACCCTCACCCAGAGCCCCATACTTGGTCTGGGCATCAATCTGGACAATGACAACAGCACGGTCCGTCGCTACGACGAGGACCCGAAAGTGTATCCGGACCATATCGTAGGGGAGGTGCACGCGGATGGGGAGATCATCGCCGGAGCCTGGTGGGACCTTTACGAAGGACTCGGTCAGGACATGCTGCTCACCCTCGACCTCTTCGCGCAGGCTTATCCAGGCCTTCAAGCGAATACGTTCAATGGCAACGAAGGACAGGCCTACCGGGACGTGTTGCTGGATGTGCTGCAGGCGGATGACACCGACGGCGACATCACCAATGGAACACCGAACGGTGCAGCCATCGTGGAAGCCTTCGGCCGGCACGGCATCACGTTGATCAGTGGGGCGGAACTCTTCCATGATCCGATCATGGCGCGGGAAGCGGATGCCACCATTGATGTGGAGGCACAGCTCTTCATCGTGTTCCCCGCCACCCTGTACCTGCAGGATGCCAGCCTGTTCTACAAGGTGAATGATGCACAGGAATGGTCCAGCGTGCCCATGACCAATGCCGGCGAGGACCTCTACCAGGCCAGTATCCCGGCCCAGGCACCCGGTTCGGTGGTGGCCTACTACATGGCACTGCGCGACATCTATGGGCAGACCAGCAGCATCACCCCGATCGCCTCCGACCGTGCCGATCCCGGAGTACCTTACTACATCCTGGTAGGCTATGACCTTGCCGGTACCGAGAACGCCGATGGTCAGAGCGACTTCGGCAACTGGCAGGAAGGACAGCCCGAGGACAATGCGACCACCGGGCAATGGGAGTTCGGACCACCGTTGGCTTCTTACAGTACGCCGGGTGATCCCAGCACGATATGCCAGACCGGGACGCAGCACACTCCCGGTGGCGACTATTGCTGGTATACGGGCAATGCGCTGAGCGTGAACGATGGCATCGGAGAGAACGATGTGGATGACGGAAGCACCACCTTGATGGGACCCAACATCGACCTGACCAACTACAGCGATCCCGCGATGAGTTACTGGCGCTGGTACACCAATAACCCGCCGTCAGGGGCCAACCCGAACGCGGACTGGTGGCAGGTGTATGCGAGCGCTGATGATGGTCTTTCCTGGTTGCCCGTTGAGGATACCAAGACCGGTGAGCGCAACTGGCGTCGTAAGGTCTTCCGGGTGGCTGATGTGCTGGGAGAGGACGCGATGAGCATCCGCCTGAAGTTCATCGCGAGCGATAGCATCCGGCCCGGTACGGATTCGGAGGGCGGCAGCCTGATCGAAGGCGCAGTTGATGACATTGAGCTATGGAGCGCACAAACACCGGACGCGATCTCCGAGGCGAACGCTACGTCATCCATAACGATCTGGCCATCGCCCGCACAAACCCAGGTCACAGTGGCCTTTCAACAGCCGTTGGCAACGGACATGCGCATTGAGGTCCTTGATGCCATGGGCCGTGTCGTATTACCGGCCCGAGCGGTGCAAGGTGACAAGGTCCAACTCGACCTCACCGCTCTGGCGAACGGACAATACTTCGCCCGGGCGCGTTGGCGCGGCGGTTCCGCGCAGCGTCCCTTCACGGTCATCCATTGAACCGATCCGTTCAGAAGCCCCGGCGGTTTAGGTCGCCGGGGCTTCGCGTTCACTGGACCACGATGGGCCAGGTGCGCTGATGGCCTACAGCCTGGAGGCAGACCAGGTAGTAGCCCGGAGACCATGAACGCAGTTCGATCGGGCCCGAGAGTTCCACCGGGCCGAGTTCGCGCAACGTCCTGCCTGTCGCATCCATTACGCGACCTGTCCTCCATTGGTCCGCTGGCAGGAGCAGTCTTCCATCCGAAAGTGTTGGTGAGGGTGTTCGCTGGATACCTGTGGAAAGTTGTTCGAGCAGCAGGTCGATCACGTCCGACTGGCTGAGTCCGTGATCGAAGAGGCGGACATCATCGATCCAACCGCTGAACGGCGCCGCACCGGTGCTGAGGGCTGCCATCGAGGCTGGCGCCTGTGGATGGTAGCCCATCGCTCCTGCAACTGCCGTCTCCGCCATCAAGGCCCCGTTGAGGTATATGCGCATGAGGGCACCGTCGTAGCTGCCCACGATGTGGTACCACGCGCCGCCGAACACGCTGGAAGGTGCGGTGGTAAGCTCTGTTGTGGTCGGACCCGTCCGCAGCCGGAACCTCAAGGCATTGGCCCCGACGAAGGTCATCGACCAGATGTGGTCCTGTGCCGTGGGCCCGATCGTCTTGGCCAGCAAGGTGCGATCCATACCGGTCACGAAGTCCGGTCGCACCCACATTGAAAGGCTGAACTCCCCGGTTCCGGTGGTCATGTCGCAGGGACCGAGCAGTACACGGTCGTCGACCCCATCGAAGCGACAGGAACCGCCGTGATGACCCACATCCGGCGCCCAGACGCCGCCACCTTGCAGCAGACCGTTCTGGCCGGCGATCACCTCCTGAACGACCGTTCCGTTCGCGCCGTCCATGGGCCAATGGAAACGCGGAGCGGGCTGTGCCAGGCTGGTGGTCGCGACGACCACGGCGGCGAGGGTGGGATGGTGGTTCACGGTCGAAGGCTTGGTGCATTCGCGGAACGCCGGGCTTCGTCCGCGGGTTCCGCGAATTCGACGAGCATGGTGCCGCAGGGGGACCGATGACCGACCGAGGTCGGCGATCAGGCGAAGGCGCGATCCTCCTGCAGGCAGGTGGCAAGTTCCGCATACACACTGCGGATCCTGTCCAGGCTGGGTTTCTTCCCTGTACGTGCCAGGATGCGGCTGGCCAGGCATCCATGTTCCAGGATGTGGGCCATATGCTGGCGGCAGCCCTCACTGAGGTCGCCGTATAGTTCCACGAACAACAATTGCCACAGTTCACGTGCCGTCATCCGCTCCTGCTTCAAACGGCCGAACATCAACAGGTAGTCGCGGTTCGCGATCCGCGCGTTTCCGGCATCCTTGATGACCTGAAGGAAGAGGGGCAGCAGGTCGTCCTCGCTCCACGCACGTTGCAGGTAGGTGCTTACCCAGCGCCCTGAGGTCAGTGCCTTCAGCACGGCGATGATCATCTCCGCGATGGCCAGATCGGCGCTCGGGCATTCCTGGATGTCGATCACACGGATCTCAATGGCGCCACGGTCGAAACGGGCGATCGCACCGCGCGAGTTCGCGAAGTGGTGATCCATCACATGGTCGGTGTCGTATGGTGCCATGGCTTGAGCGATAGGGCTGAAGATGACCCGGTAGTAATCCTCCTGCGAGAACACTGCTTCCGGGATCAAGGAGCCCATCAGTTCGGGTAACCTGTCCTGGTGGTGCAGGTAGGCTTGCATGCGACTGTCCAGGAAACCGGTCACCTTGCCGTCCAGGATGGGCGAACTGGCACTGAGCGCCGGGATGATGGGCAACAGCAGGCGTATCGCCGCATGCAGCTTGCTGAACTCGTCGTCGTTGGCGAAGGGCAGGTTCAGGTGGGTGCTCTGCAGGTTGCTCCAGCCATGGCCCCGGCAATCGAAGATGCGGTTGTAGAGGGCGTAGACCTCGTTGTACTCGTGTGGCCAGATCACCGTTTCCGTGAAGGGGTCCATGAAGGGATGTGCCGCCGTGGGAAGCAGCATCGCGTTGCGCCTGGCCAACACCGCGTTGATCGCCTTGATCTCATTGCTGAACTTCTTCCGGAAGGAGGGGATCCTCTTCGTGGGTCTCGCGGTCTTCAGTTCCACCACATGGCTCACGAGTTCGTTGCTCCATTCCACATCGCCACGCTCCACGTCGCTCCTGATCGCACCGGTCACGTCCTCGAACAGCTTGTCCACGATGGGCAGCACCTTGAGGGTGTCCCGTTCCACCACCATGTACTCCAGTTCGATACCGGTGACCTCGTACAGCTTGAATTTCTTCGGTTGGTCGTTCATCCTTGTGTCGGCCCCATTGGGGCCGTTGATGTTCGTTCGATGCCGAGCTTTTCCTCGATGCAAGCCTTCAGTGATCCGATGATCGCGCGATAGAGCTCATCTCCGAGCACCACGTCCTCCACACCGTGGTCGATGTTGGGGCATTCGTTCACCTCGATCACGTACGGATCGCCCTCGAATTCCTTCACATCCACCCCGAATAACCCCCGGTCTCCCACGATGGCCCGCACCGCCTTCAAGGCGGCGTCAACGATGTGCTCAGGAGCCTCTTCCACCGGTATGGTGGCAAAGTCGCCCTCTTGTCCCTTCTTGGTGTCGCTGCCCCAATTGTAGATCTGCCAATGGCCGCGCGCCATGAAGTACTTGCATGCGTACAGGGGTCTCCCATCGAGCACCCCGATACGCCAGTCGAAGTCGCTGGGCATGTACTCCTGTGCGATCGCCAGATCACTCTCCTTCAGGATGAGGTCCAGCTGTTCCTCCAACTCCTCCGCGGTCCTGGCCTTCACCACTCCACGACTGAAGGTGCTGTCGGGCAATTTGAGCACCACCGGTAGCCCGAACAGCTTCGCCACCTGGTCCCGGTTCTCGTTGTGTACGATCAGGGTGCGGGGCGAAGGCACGGCCGCCGCTTCCATCACCTCGGCGAGGTACACCTTGTTGTTGCACTTCAGGATGGCGTCCGGCGCATCGATCACGGCGAGCCCCTCGCTCTGGGCCTTGCGCGCGAACCGGTAGGTGTGGTCGTTCACGTGCGTGTTCTCGCGGATCAGCAGCGCGTCGTATTCGGCGATGCGGTCGATGTCCTCCGGTCCGATGATGTCCACCTCGAAGCCCATCTGTTCAGCGGCCTGCCGGAACTTCACCGTGGCCCGTTTGTTCGAGGGGGAAGCCTTGTCCTCCGGGTTGATGAGGATGGCCAGGTCGTACTGGCTGCGATCCGGTCGGGCCCCATCGTATCGTTTCTTGTCGAAGTAGTCCGCCGCGTAACGCTTCACATAGTTCAGATGCTCGTCGGGGATGTCGTTATAGGGAATGGGACGTACGGACCGAAGCTCCCATTTCCCTGCTTCCGTCCTTACGAATCGCGCGCGCAACAACGGCGCCTGGAACACCTTGTACAGCTCATGGGCCAGCTTGTCGTACCTGCGGTTCACGTTGCGGCCGAAGTAGACGCTGAACAGAAACTCGTGCTTGTTCTTGTGCGCCAGGCTGCTCTGGATCACCTCTTCCAGATCGCGGGAAAGCACCTTCACGATGCTCGGCGACTTCAGGTCGAGGATGGTCTTCGCACTCGGGATCACTTTGTGGCCGCGTGCCTCGGCCAGCAGGCTCACGTAATAACCGCGGCTCTGGTACGCATAGCTGCGGGCCAGATTGAAGACACGGATGTTACGCTGCCTGGCGAAACGCGGGTTGGTGAGGTAGTCCTTCGAACTCACGACCTCGAAGCCCTGCACACCCAGGTTCCATTCCTTGGGCTCGCGCACCACGATCAGCTTCTTCATAGCGGCTCCTTCGAGATGATCAGCAGGTTCGCGTCATAGGTGACGATGCCCAACATGATCGCATTGATCAGCCGACCGACCTGTACGTGATAGTAGAGGTCCCTGCTGTACGGGTTGTCCTGGTATGGATCGGCCACCAGCACGTTCTTCTTGTCCATACCGCACAGCACCACGAAGTGACCCATGGGTTTGCCGCGCAGGTCATCGTAGATGCTCTCGCCGTCCGCACCGCTGTATTCGCGCTCGCTCTTGTACAGGTAAGTGGCGCTCAGTCCCGTCAGCACGGGCAGGTCCCGGTCGAAATAACTCTGTAACAGGGTGGGGGACGGGTCATCGAAACGGACCTCCCCACCCTCCTTGAGGAACCGCGCATAGGCCAGGCAGGTCGCATGCAGCTTCTTGCCCTCCTTGTATCTGGTCTGGGCCAGGAGCTTCTTCCTAAGTGCGTCGTTAGGCAGTCCGTCCCAGGTGGGGTCGAAGACGCGCAGGTTATAGCTGTGAATACGCGCGTGGAAGCCGTGCTTCAATGCGTGGATACCCAGGAAGACGGCCAGCGTACCACCATCTTCCAGGGAATGCACTTCGTCGATCACCTGCTCCA
>JAKQEI010000105.1 GCA_029573495.1 Bacteroidota bacterium
CGCGGATCGCGTAAACGACGCAGGTTCTCGCGCACGGCAGGATGGAGGTCCAGCTCCGCGTGTTGTTCATCCAACGCTGCGCAGAGCACGGCGCGTTTCGCGAGGTCGAAGTCCAAACGCGCGGCGGCCTGGCGCAGACCGTCCATGTCCGGTGGAAGATCGAGGAACTGCCGGATGAAGGGATCATTCGCCAAGTGATCGATCACCGGCGTTGCGAAGCGACCGGTATCGGCGTAGGCGAGGCGCTCCACGGGCATGGGGCGCAAAGGTAGCGGCCACCGCTCGCGGATCATGTCACACGGGAAGCTCGGATGGAACGCTGATGACGCAGATGGAAAGGATGGACACGGATGGATCCCATTCCAGATCAGCGGCGATCAGCCAGACCAGCGTTATCTGCGTACGATGGCTTCCTCATGTGCCGTAGCCTCTCCCGATCACAGGAGGGATGGTGCCGCATTTCCGACCAAGCACCCTACATTTCGGATCCAGCCCCATCGCGATGGCCGCACCCACCGAGCGCTTCACCTCGCTGAAGGAGTTCTTCCCCTTCTACCTCACCGAGCACCGCAACCCCACAAGCCGCGTACTGCACTTCATCGGCACCGGCCTCATCGCGCTCTGGGTCATCCTTGCGATCACCCAACGGAACGCGTGGTGGCTCTTGCTCATCCCGGTCGGCGGCTACGGCTTCGCGTGGGTGGGTCATTACTTCTTCGAGAAGAACAGACCAGCCACCTTCCAATACCCCTTGTGGAGCCTGGCGAGTGACTTCATCCTCTTCTGGCGTCTACTGACGGGGAAGGAGCGTTTCCGTCCCTGAGCGCATCAAACCCTACCACCAACACCTTTCGACCATGCCCATCCGAATGACCGACGACCAGCGCCAACAGGGGAACCGCCGCGCCTCCGGTGGTGGTGGTGGCATGAGCGGCGGCGGCGGTGGCTTGGGCTCCTTGCTGCCCATGCTCATCGGCCTGCTGCTGAAGAACCCGAAGCTCATGCTCGTGGTGCTCGGCATCGGCGCCATCCTGTACTTCACCGGTGGCTTGAAGGGTTGTTTGGGCGAGGGCGGCGGCAACGTGGCGCAGCTGCTGCAGTTCGCCACCGGCGGCAACATGGATCCGGCGGTCTACGACAAGGCCGAGGTCTTCGAACCGCTCACCGACAACGTGAACGCCCCGCTGCCCGAGCGCTTCAGCCTGGAGAAGTACGCGCCGAAGCGCCTCAACCAGGGCCAGCAGGGCAGTTGTGTGGCTTGGGCCAGTGCCTATGCAGCGCGCACCATCGTGCAGGCGGCGGCGAAGGAGCAGGACCCGAACGGCACGGCCTTCAGTCCGGCCTACATGTACAACCAGATCAAGATCGAGGGCAGCGACTGCCAGGGCAGCTACATCCAGCGTGCCATGGAGCAGATGAGCAGGAACGGTGCATTGCCCTTCAGCCAGTTCGCCTACACCGATCAGAGCTGCGCCAAACAACCCTCCACGGAGGAGATGCAACGGGCCATGCCGTTCAAGATCAAAGGCTTCCAGCGCCTCTCGCAGGAGGGCGACCCGCGCAGCATGGTGGACATGGTGGCCATGAAACAGCAGCTGGCGCAGGGCAGTCCCATCGTCATCGGCATGATGGTGGGTGGCAGCTTCATGCAGGACATGATGGGCCGGGACAAGTGGCTGCCGAACCAGGGTGACTATGCCATGCGCGGCTTCGGAGGCCATGCCATGTGCGTGATCGGGTATGACGACTACAAGTTCGACGCGGAGTACAAGGAGGGCATGGGCGGCTTCCAGATCATGAACTCCTGGGGGCCGGAATGGGGGAAGAACGGACTGGCCTGGGTGAGCTATGATGACTTCGCGCACTTCACGAAGGAGGCTTACGCCGTGTATCCGATGGGCGAAGGCGTGGACGTGGCGCCAAGCACCTTCGACATCCGCTTCGGCCTGCCGGTGGTGGATGCGGCGGGCGACGTCACCGGCGACTACATCGCATTGCGCCATGTGGGCGGCCGCACCTTCCGCACGGAGACGCCGATCGCCAAGGGCACGCGCTTCAAGGTGGAGATGACCAACAACGTGGAGTGCTACGCCTATTGCTTCGGGCAGGAGACGGACGGCAGCACCTACATCCTCTTCCCCAACACCCCGAAGCACTCGCCCTATTGTGGCATCACGGGCACGCGCCAGTTCCCGCGCGACCAGAGCATGACCGCGGATGAAGTGGGCACCA
>JAKQEI010000297.1 GCA_029573495.1 Bacteroidota bacterium
TACCGCCTGTGACACCTATACCTGGAGTGTGAACGGGCAGACCTACACTGCTTCCGGCACCTACACCGAAGTGGTCGGTTGCCACACCGAGACGTTGGTCCTGACCATCACGCCGAGCACGAGCAACACCACAACCGAGAGCAGCTGCGATAACTACACGTGGGCGGTCAATGGGCAGACCTACACGGCTCCCGGCACGTACACCGAAGTGATCGGTTGCCACACCGAGACGCTCGTCCTGACCATCACGCCCAGTACGAGCAACTCGACCAACGAAACCGCCTGTGACACCTATACCTGGAGTGTGAACGGGCAGACCTACACGACGTCCGGCACCTACACTGAGGTCGTCGGTTGTCATACCGAAACGCTTGTCCTCACCATCACGCCGAGCACCAGCAACACCACGACGGATAGCAGCTGCGCTAGCTATACCTGGGCCGTCAATGGCACTACTTACACAGAGAGTGGAACCTACACGGAGACGTCGGGTTGTGCCACGGAGATCCTCGTGCTCACGATCCTGGACAGCGGAACGAACACCACGACTGTCAGCGAATGTGATAGCTATACCTGGAGCGTGAACGGGACCACTTACACTGAGAGCGGTACCTACACGGCGACCACGGGTTGCAGCACTGAGATCCTGGAGTTGACGATCACGCCGAGCACCAGCAATACCACGACCGAGAGCAGCTGCGATAGCTATACCTGGGCCGTCAACGGGCAGACCTACACGACTTCCGGCACTTACACCGATGTCGTCGGTTGCCACACCGAGACCCTCATCCTGACCATCACGCCGAGCTCGAACAACGTGATATCCGTTACAGCATGTGACAGCTACTTCTGGGAGCTCAATAACACCACCTACACCGAGAGCGGCACCTACACCATTCCCGCGGATTGCGGCACCCATGTGCTGGAACTCACCGTGAACCAGACACTTTCTCCGAGTTGGGCACCGCCCGGGCCGATGTGCTCGACTGATGCTCCGATCAGCCTTTCCGACCTCGCCACGACTCCTGGTGGTAGCTGGTCCGGTGTCGGAGTCATCGATGGTTCCTTCGACCCAAATACCGGTGTATCGAGCCTGGTCACCTATACCATCGGTACCGGAACGTGCGCGCGATCCGAAGAGCACGAGATCACAGTGCATCAGACGCCGAACGCCGACGCTGGTCCTGATCTAGCACTCTGCGGGTTCGATGTGGAAGTGAACGCCCTGCCGACCGGTTCAGGAACTTGGACGGCCAACGGCGATGTTCAGATCACAGCAGCTGGCAGCCCATCCACGATGGTCTCTGTCTCCGAACCGGGATCGCATCCACTTACCTGGACCGTCATTGAGAATGGCTGCAGTGCATCCGATACGGTGGTCATCACCTTCCACGACCCTGCGATCGGCCTGACCGTGGATGCCGGGCCCGACCAGGTGCTCGAAGCGGTCACCAGCACTCAGGTCGAAGCCATCGTTCCCGAAGGAGTCTCGGTCAACTGGTCCGTGCTGACGGGAACAGGCAGCATCGCCCAAGCTCAGGCCCCGGGCACCTTGGTCGAAGGCTTGAGCACAGGGCTGAACCGGTTGTTGGTACAAGCCACCCTGGGTGAATGCCCGGCTGGAAATGATACCCTGCTCATCGAGGTGAAGGACTTCTTCATCCCTGCCGGCTTCTCACCGAACGCGGACGGGGTGAACGACCTGTTCGTCATCACGGGAATGGACAACTATCCGGGCAGCGCCCTCCACGTCTTCAATCGTTGGGGACAGGAGGTTTACGGCCACGATTCCTACGACAACTCCTGGGATGGAACTTCCCGTAGCGGAAGCAGTCTGCCGGATGACACCTACTTCTACCTGTTGGACCTGAGCGATACCGGATCATACAACGGCTACATCGTGATCAAACGATGAGGTACCCGCTACGCACCATATCCCTTGCCGGCGTGCTCTGTACCCTGCTCTCGGCAGGACAGCACACACCTTTGACCAGCCAGTACCTGTTCAACGGACTTGTGATCAACCCGGCGTACGCGGGCAGTCGGGATGCGCTGGCGGCCAACCTGACCTACCGCCACCAATGGGTGGGATTCGACGGCGCACCCGTGACCCAGATGGTCAGTGTACACTCTCCCTTGGGCAGAAGGAAACTTGGCGCCGGACTTCTCGTATACAACGACCGCATCGGCGTAAGCCAGGAGACCGGTGTGTTCACGAACCATGCCTATCGCATCCGATTCCGCAACGGAAAGCTCGCCTTCGGCGTGGGGGCCGGCATCACCGTCCTGCGCAGCGCCTGGACACAGGTGGCCATCCAACAGGCGAATGACATCGCATTCTCCTCGGATCAGCGTAGCGCCGTCCGACCGAACTTCAGTGGAGGCATGTACTACCACACCAAGACCTGGTTCGTGGGCATCTCCTCCCCCTTCCTCATGCTCCACCGCTACACCGCTGGGAGCGAGGGGTTCAGCTTGTCCCAAGCTCGCGCCGACCTGCAGCCCATGCTCACTGGAGGACACCTCGTCGAACTCACACGTGGGATCAAATTGAAGCCGAGCGCACTCATCCGATACCGTCGTTCAAGCGGAGTTCAAGCCGACCTGAGCACCAACCTCATTCTGAAGGACCTGCTTTGGCTCGGAGCGTCCTACCGTACCGGTGATGCCATGATCGCCACGGTCGAAGTCCTGCCCACACCTCAATGGCGCATCGGCTATGCCTATGACCTGGGACTGTCGCGTTTGCGCACCGCCCATCAAGGATCCCATGAGGTGATGCTCCAATATGAATTCGGATTCCGCATCCGCGTGAAGGACCCCCGCTACTTCTGATGACCCGGACCAGGCATATGACATGCGGCCTCGCCCTGTTGACCATTCCCATGGTGCAGGCGCAGGAGATCCATGAGGTCCGTATGGTTGACCTTGGTCCACTGGCCGAGGACTACGCTCCCGTAGTGACTGATTCGGGTATCGTCTTCTGCTCCATCCGGGAGACCGCCGCCACGATCACCTTCAAGGACGCCGAGACCGGCAAACCGCTGGCCGACCTCTTCTGGGCACCGTTCCGCGGTGAACATTTCGGACCTGCGGTCCTGTTCAGTGCCAGCATCACCACCCCGGTGAACGAAGGACCAGCCAGCTTCACCGATGCGGGCAGGACCATCTGCTACACCCGGAACATCGTCCTACCCAAGAAACTATCCAACCTGCGCGGCTCGAAGGCCCAGCTGGGGCTGTTCTTCTCCCACCTCGAAGGTGAGGTATGGTCCGAGCCTGTGGCCTTCGAACACAACTCTCCCAAGCACTCCATCATGCATCCGGCCTTCACTCCGGATGGGCGTTCAGTGGTGTTCGCAGGTGATCTGGAAGGCGGTTCCGGTGGCATGGACCTGTACATCTGCCACCGTTCAGGAGCGGGATGGAGCATGCCGGAGAACCTTGGCCCCCACCTCAACGGGCCAGGCAACGAGGCCTTCCCATCGTTCGGGCCAGACGGTGCCCTCTATTTCGCGAGTGACAGGGCCGGTGGTCTCGGCAAGCTCGATCTCTACCGCGCAACACCGAAGAACGATACCTGGAGCGATCCAACGGCGCTGCCCGAACCGATCAACTCGATCGGCAACGACATCGGCATCAGCATCCGCAAGGACGGACGCACTGGCTTCTTCAGCAGCGATCGATCAGGTACCGACCGGATCCACGCATTCGAACGTACCGTGCCGAAGTTCCGCGACTGCTCACCGCAGCAGTCCAACAACTACTGCTTCGCGTTCCGCGCCCAACCGCATGCCGCCACCGCCAGTCTGCCCCTGGATCACTTCTGGGACCTCGGCGATGGCACACGCGTGAAAGGCACCCTTGCGGAACATTGCTATTCGCAGCCGGGCACTTACACCGTTCGGTCCTTGCTGGTGGACCGGAAGACCGGAGCCATCTTCCACACCCTGAAAAGCCATGATCTGGAGGTCATGGACGTGCACCAGGCCTGGATAAGCGCACCGGACACCGTTCGGACCGGCCGCCCGCTTGCCTTGGATGCCCTGCTCAGCAACCTCCCGGGCTTCACGGCTTCCCAATACCACTGGGACCTCGGGGATGGCGCGTCAAAGCAGGGAGACCGCATCCAGCACACCTTCAAGGCACCCGGCACCTACCTCTTGAGGTTGGACATCCTCTCCGTTCCTGATGCGAACGGAGTGATCTCGAACCAATGCAATACCCGACCGCTCGTTGTGGTCGACCGTTTCCGCGATCACGAGGACATGACCGTTGTAGCCTATCAGGATGCGGTCGGCATCACCCACTCCTTCGAATTCCAGGAGCTGCCCTTCGACCAGCTCGGCCTGGTGGCCGATGAGAACGGGGATGTGGCCTTCGCCGTGGAACTGTTCGCATCCAAGGACCGCGTGAGCTTGGATGATCCGAAGTTCAGCGAGATCAAGAAGTTCTACCGCGTGGTGGAACGCTTCGATCCGGAACGCGGGGTATACACGTATTCCGTGGGTGAGGCCAGGAACGTAGAGGAGCTCTACGAGGTCTTCAAGAAGGTGAAGGAACTCCAGTTCATCGATGCAGAGGTCCACATGCTGCAGATCGAGAAGCTGATGGACCTCAGTGCGCTGGACCTCTCCTCGGTGCGTGATCTGAACCGGACCAAGCTCCGCACCAACGCCATCCACTTCGAGTATAAGAGCGCCGACCTTGGGGAAGGTTCTGAACCAGTGCTGGAACAGGTGCTCGGTCTGATGAGGCAGCATCCCGAACTCCAACTCGTCATCGAGGCGCACACCGATGACATCGGTAGCCGGGCATACAACGTGGAACTCTCGCAGCAACGGGCACAGAGCGTGACACACTACCTGCGGGACAACGGGATCAGTGAGGAACGCCTGCTACCCATCGGTCATGGCAAGAACCAGCCCATCGCCAGCAACAAGACCGAGGAAGGGCGCAGCCAGAACCGACGCGTGGAATTCCGTGTCACCGTAAAGGGTGACCAACAAGCGTTCGAGAAGACCCGCTGATCACGCCGATCAGGCCACCTCGAATGGTGGTGGGATGCGGTCCCATATTGGCTTCCAGTGAGGTACATTCGTGACCATGCGATGGTCCCGAACGTGGTGGCTTCCAGCCCTGCTGATCCCGTTCTCCACGCGGATGGTGGCCCAGGGTACCACGCAATGGGTGGAGAACCGGGGCCAATGGCCGCGTTCGGTCACGCATCGGGCTGAGACACGGGAAGCCACCATCTGGCTCGAAAGCGGTGCCATCCTCATCGACCGCTACGATGCCACCGCCATGGAGGCCATCGCCCATGCCCATGTCGGTCTGGAGCCTGCCCCTGAGCGGATCCGACATCATGCCTTCCGCATGCGTCTCTCAGGTGTGACCGGTCCGGAAAGATCGGAGGCCATCGGGGTAAGGCGCGGAGCCTTCAACTACATCCAGGGTAACGACCCCACCCGCTGGGGGCGGAATTGTCATGCGTTCAGCGCGGTGGTACAACACGATGTGCTCCCCGGTATCGACCTTCGGGTGCGGGCACTGGAGAACGGGGCGAAATACGATCTGATCTGCGCCCCGTCCGCAGACCCTGGTTCGGTCAGGTTCCAGTATGATGGCCTTGATAGCATCCACTTCGCCGCCGACCAGCTCACCATGTACACATCGCTCGGAGTGATCACCGAGAGCATCCCCATCGCCTACCAGGAAAAGGATGGTGTGCGCATCCCCGTGGACTGCATCTATTCCCGGAAGGGTGAAGCGTTCGGATTCGAGTTGGGTGCCTATGATCGATCCTTGCCCCTGGTGATCGACCCCACATTGATCTTCAGCACCTACTCCGGATCCTTCGCGAACAACTTCGGCTACACGGCCACCTTTGATCGGGACGGCTTCCTGTACAGCGGCAGTTCGGCCTTCGGCCAGGGTTATCCGACCACCCTTGGCGCTTACCAGACCACGCATGCCGGAGGTGATGGGTTGAACGATGGTATCGACATCGCCCTGACGAAGTATGATACAACGGGGACCTTCCTGGTATGGAGCACTTTCCTCGGTGGCAGCAGTGATGAGCTTCCGCACAGCCTTGTCGTGAACGACAACGACGAGCTGTTCGTTTACGGCACGACGAGTTCATCCAATTTCCCTACCACCCCCGGTGCCTTCGACGTCAGCTTCAATGGCGGTCCCGCGTTGAACCTGAGCAACGGGCTGGGGGCCAATTATCCGAATGGAACGGACATCATCATCGCTCGCCTGAGCGCGGATGGGAGCGATCTGCTGGCGAGCACGTTCATCGGTGGCGCCAACAACGATGGCATGAACACGGCCGCCGGGCTCAAGTTCAATTACGCGGATGAGATACGGGGCGAAGTACTGCTTGATGCCAATGACAACGTGTACGTGGCCAGCAGCACGGCCAGCACGGACTTCCCCACCACCTCTTCCGCCCTGCAGCCCGTGTATGGCGGTGGCGCGCAGGATGGCGTCCTCATGAAATTCGACGCCTCCCTGACCACCTTGAGCTGGTGCACTTACCTGGGAGGATCACAGGCCGATGCCGTCTACAACATTGAACTGAATGATGCCGGAGGCCTGTACATCGCCGGTGGCACACGAAGTCCCGATCTTCCGGTGAGCGCGGATGCCTTCCAGCAGACCTTCCAGGGAGGCACGGCCGATGGCTTCGTGGCCGAGGTGGCTACGGATGGGACATCCGTGATCGCCTGCACCTATTTCGGAAGTCCGACCTACGACCAGTGCTACTTCGCCGACCTGGATCAGAACGGCGATATCTACCTCTTCGGCCAGACCCAGGCGCCAGCGGACATGTTCATCATCAATGCGGCGTACTCCACCCCGAACGCGGGACAGTTCATCGCGAAGCTGGATCCCGCGCTGACCACCATCGAGATCAGCACCCGCTTCGGACAGGGCGATGGACAGCCGGACATCTCTCCCACCGCCTTCCTGGTGGACTATTGCAACAAGATCTATGTGAGTGGTTGGGGAAGTTCCATCCAAGGTGGCCTGCTGAGCACGACCGGGCTCCCGGTGACCGCTGATGCCTTCCAGTCCACCACGGACGGGAACGACTTCTACCTGGCGGTGCTCGACATCGACCTGAGCGCCTTGTTCTATGCGACCTACTTCGGTGGTGGCGTCAGTGCGGAACATGTGGACGGTGGAACGAGCCGTTTCGACCGTCGCGGGCGTGTTTACCAGAGCGTATGCGCGGGTTGCGGTGGCAACTCGGACATCCCCATACACCCCCTGCCCGGCGCGGTAAGCCCCACCAACAATAGCGGCCTGTGCAACAATGCGGTCTTCAAGTTCGACATGGACCTGCCCATGGTGGTGGCCGACTTCAACAGCACGGTGAACTGCCTCCCCGCGCCAGTAAGCTTCTCCAACGCGAGTTATGGGGCGAGCAGCTATGAGTGGTCGTTCGGCGATAACAGCACCAGCACTCAGAGCAGCCCGAGCCATGTCTACGCCACGCCAGGTGTTTACACCGTCCGGCTTGTCGCGTCCAACCCCGGCGCCTGCAACCTGAGCGATACCACCTACCGCCAGGTAGTGGTGCTGGGCGCAGATGCACAGGACCTACCTGATACGCTCATATGCGCCGGCGGGAGCGCACAGATCGGCCTCCTTCCCATCGTGGGCCCTGGGATCACGTACACATGGTCGCCCACGACCGGACTCAGCAATGCGAGCGTGGCTAATCCGGTCGCGAACCCGACCACTTCGACCACCTACACCCTGACGATCAGCAATGGCACGTGCAGTTCCGTGATCGAACAAACCGTGGTGGTGCGCGACCTGACCATCGATGCGGGCGCGGACCGTACGCTCTGCGGACCGAACGCGCAAGCCCAGCTCGTCGCGTCCGGCTACGGGAATGTGAACTCGTTCCAATGGTCGAGCAGCAACTCGTTCTCGGACATGCTGAACACGACGTCCGCCGACAGCACGGCGAACATCGACATCACCGCAGGAGCGTGGTACCATGTGCGTGGCACGAACGGTGCATGCCAGGCGTTGGACAGTGTGTACATCGATGTGTCCAATGGCGGGATCGGCCTGGACCCGGTGGAAGCCATCTGTTCCGGTGACACCGGAGCGATCAACCTGTTCGGCGCGGACCCGGGATCCACCTTCAACTGGTCCCCGGAGGAATACATCACACAGGGGCAAGGGACCTTCCGCATATGGACCAACGCTCCCACCACCACGACCTATTCCGTAACAGTTACGTCTCCCTCCGGGTGCACCTGGAACGGATCGGCGCAACAGGCGGTATCCCCGCTCAATGCATCGAGCATCCAGGCCTCCGCCAACCCCTTGGTGCTGGTATCCGGAGGGAATGTGCAGCTGCAAGCATTTCCCAGCGGTCTCTCCTACTCGTGGCTCCCTCAGCAACCACTGGATGACCCGTTCAGTGAGGCCCCCATCGCCATCATCACCTCCACCACGCGCTTCACCGTGACCGTTAGCGACGGGATCTGTGCGAAGGATGCCTCGGTCCTGGTGGAGGTGCGTGAACTGATCTGCGATGAGCCGGACATCTTCGTTCCGAACACCTTCACTCCGAACGGCGATGGAAAGAATGATGTGCTCTACGTACGTGGCCGCAATATCGCCACCCTGGACTTCAAGGTCTTCGACCGATGGGGCGAGCTCGTCTTCGAGACCACGGACGTGTCGCGCGGCTGGGACGGCACCTACGAAGGACGTCCGGTGGATCCGGCCGTCTTCGTGTACCACCTCACGGCCTATTGCGTGGATGGGCAACAGTACTTCACGAAAGGTAATGTGACCGTCGTAAGATGAGGACCGTTCGGCATCGCCTCCTCCTGGGTGCCATGCTCGCCTTCGGGTTGGCATTGACGGGAGCTTCCCTGTCGGCCCAGGACATCCACTTCTCCCAGTTCTTCAACACACCACTGGCTTCGGGGCCGGGCTTGATCGGCGCGTTCGACGGCGACTACCGGTTCAACGGCATCTTCCGCCAGCAGTGGCGGGCGGTCACCATCCCTTACCGCACTTTCGCGTTCGGAGGTGATGCAGCGGATGCGGCGGGTGTGAAAGGACTTGGGCTCGGTGCCTGGTTGTTCGATGACAAGGCCGGGGACAGCCGCCTGGACCAGACCCACCTGAGCCTCGGTGCGAGTTGGACCCGTCGCTTCGGCCCGGGGGATGAACATGCGTTCACCGGTGGTGTCCAATTCGGATCCACGGCGCTTTCGCTCGATCCTTCCGGGCTCACCTTCGACAACCAGTACAACGGCTACTATTACGATCCCGACCTCGGCTCCGGTGAACAGTTCGCGCGAAGTTCATCCGCGCACCTGGACGTCCACGCAGGGTTCACCTATCGCTACCTGATGGATGAAAGGACGAGGTTGCAGTTCGGATTCGGGATCTTCAATCTGACCACGCCCGAGATCCGATTCCTGAACGGACCGAGCACCTCGTTGGACCGCCGTGCGAGCGGACATGTCATCCTCAACTTCCCGGTTGCGGAGCGCCTCGACCTGTCGCCCATGCTTCAGTTCATGACACAGGGCGAGTTCCAGGAGTTCGACATCGGATCCAATCTCCGCTACATCATGCTGGATCGGTACGGCATACGGCGCGCGGTTCTCGTGGGTGCCCATTACCGAGCTGCTGATGCAGGATACCTCTACGCCGGTCTCGAACATGACGATTGGACCTTCGGCGTGAGCTACGACATCAACACCAGCGACCTCGTACCGGCAAGCCGCAACCGAGGAGCGATCGAGCTCACCGCGATACGCATCCTCCGCAAGCGGCCGGCCATCCCGGTTCACTTCAAGGCATGTCCAGCGCAGATCTGAGCATGAACAAACCACCTTTCATAGTCACCTTGGGCTCTGTTCTTGCTTTGATCTTGACTCCATCGTCATGCGTTGCTCAAGATGATGGACCCCTAATGATCAACCCAGACATTCCTCCTGAATTCCCAGGAGGTGAAGGTGATCTGTACTGCTTTATTGACGAGCACATCAATAAAGAGCTGGTCCGTCAAACCAAAGCGACAGGAAGTTCGTTAGTTGAATTCACGATCGATACCACAGGTCATATTTCCAACATCCACATCATCAAACCTTTGGACAGGTCGATTGACGATGAACTGGTTCGCATCGTCTGCCTCATGCCCGTTTGGTCTCCAGCCAGCCGCTATGGAAGACTTCAAGAGGTAAGGTATGTCCTTCCTCTGCGCATACCATATTCTTCAAGTCTATGTGACCGTACAAGATGATGATATTGACTCCTTGCAGATCAACCGCTATTCCCGTGATCACGGTGCGACTGGTCATAGTGTGTCTCTCTTTCCTGTTTCGCTCCCTTCACATGAACGCCCAATCCGTGGAGCAATGGACCGCCTGGGGTGATGCTGCCTTCGCGAAGGAGGAATTCTATGGAGCCTCGCGCTTCTATGCCGGTGCGCTGGCCCTGGAGCCGGGCCGCATGAGCTTGCAATGGAAACAGGCCGAAGCGTGTCGACTGAGCAACCAGTACCCACAAGCCATCGACCTCTACGAACGGGTGTATCACAAGGATGGCGGTCGCACACATCCGGAGGCGCTTCGATGGCTCGGAGAGATGCAGTTGTGTGATGGACGGTACAACGATGCCCACGCTACATGGAACAAGGTGTTGCAGAAAGAGAAGGACAAGGGAACCGTGACGGCGCTTCGTGCGCGCCATGCGCTCGCGGGATGTGATCTCGCCATCGTGCCTGTGGACACCGCGTTCCAAGTGGAGCACCTTCCGGCCCCGGTCAATACGACCGACAGCGAGTTCGGTGCGCGCCCGGGCCCGGATGGCACGCTCTGGTTCACGAGCCTTCGCGGCGAATTGAACAAGGAGGGCGAGGTGCAGGACACCTCGAACTACCGCGTCGCCCTGTACAGCAGCCGACCAACACCGCAGGGCTGGCAGGAACCGGTGGCCGATCCCGGGCGTCCTGAAGCACCGGAACAGGCCCGTGCCAATCCGATGTGGAGGGTGAACGATGGCCACCTGTTCTTCAGTATCATCGACAGTGATGGCACAAAGCACATCGCCTCACGCCTATCTGACACCTCCGTCCTTTCATTGACCGGTCTGGATGACCACCCGGATGCGACACAGCCCTGGGTGGCGCACGTGGACGGCGGATCGGTGCTCTTCTTCGCCGCACCCGGTGGTGAAGGCGGCATGGATATCTGGTACGGGGATCTGGCCGACAACAGGGTATCCAACATCCGCAATGCTGGACAGCAGGTGAACACGCCAGGGAACGAGGTATCCCCATCCTTCGATGAGACCAGCGGGATGTTGTGGTTCAGCAGTGACTTCCGTCCAGGCCTGGGGGGATATGACATCTTCCGCACCGAATGGCGGAACGACCAGCGCCCAGCGGAGAACATGACCACCTTGAACTCAACCGCGAATGACCTGTACCCGGTATTTGACGCGACGACCGGCATCGGTTGGTTGACCAGCAACCGAAAGGGCTCCTTCGCGGCGAAAGGTGAGACCTGCTGCAATGACATCTACCGGTTCGTCTCCACCGAGGGTCCCTTGACACCGGATAGCGTGCTCGCGGATACCATCTCCACTGCTGCGATCGAACCCGCAACTTCCGCGCGTACGGAGGATCCGAAGACGGTCCTGCTGCGTATGGGAGAGGATTTCCCCCTCCGGCTGTACTTCCACAACGACGAACCGGAGCCGCGAACAAGGCTGACCACTACGCGACAGACCTACGGCGCCACCTACGACGCATACCGTCAGCTCTTCGGGACCTACCGTGCGGAGAACAGTGATCCTGAGCGGATCGACAGCTTCTTCAGGAACGATGCCGAAGTCGGACGGACGAAGCTCGACCAACTCGTCCAAGCCCTGATCCCTGCGCTGGACCAAGGCGAGCGCATCACCCTTGATGTGCGCGGCCATGCCAGTCCGCTCGCCTTGAACGACTACAACGAGGCCCTGAGCCGAAGACGGATCGAGAGCCTGCGCAACCACCTGTATCGCGCTGAGAGCGGTCGCCTCCGCACCTACATGGACAGCGCTGCGGCCAACGGCGGTGTGTTGCGCCTGCGGGTACTACCCTTCGGTGAAGAACGTGCGGTGGCCGGTGTTAGCGATGACATCAATGACCTGAAGCGATCGGTGTACAGCCCCGAGGCCGCGCACGAGCGCCGCATCGAGGTGGAACGCATCCGGTTGGAGGATGCGGTGATGGAGATTGGCGGTGAGATGACGTTCGACATCGGCATCGTGCGACAGGGAGTTCCGCAAGACTTCCTGCTCACGGTAAAGAACACAGGGGATCGTGAGATCCGGATCATGCGTGGGATCACCTCCTGTGATTGTGTGACGATCAACGTACCACCGGATCCCGTCCCCGTGAACGGCACGGGGACAGCAACCGTGCATTATTCCGGCCGCGTACGACCCGGCCCCTTGCAACGCACCATCAACCTCGAGGTGGAAGGCTCAGACGTACCGTACGTGCTGACCATCCGAGGCAATGTGACCGAATGACCATGGACCTTCTCCTCCTCTCCAACTCCACCCTGCCCGGCGAACCCTTCTTCCAATGGCCCCGATCATATGTCGCCTCCTTTCTCAGGGATCGCAAGCGGATCGCCTTCGTGCCGTTCGCGGCCACGGATGAGATGCTCGACACCTATGTGGAACGCGTGAGACCCATCTTGGAGGAGATGGGCTGGGAGACCATCGGGCTCAACCAGGAGAAGGACCCTGTGAAGGCCCTCGATGCGTGCGATGCGGTCGCTGTAGGAGGCGGCAACTCCTTCCTTCTGCTCCGCGCTCTCTACCGCACCGGGCTGCTGAAGGCGATCACGAACAAGGTACGCGGCGGTATGCCCTACCTCGGCTGGAGCGCCGGCAGCAATGTGGCCTGCCCTACCATCATGACCACGAACGACATGCCCATCGCGGAACCACCCTCGCTCAAGGCCCTGCACCTGGTCCCCTTCCAGATCAACCCGCATTATACCGAGGCCACCATACCCGGTCACGGGGGCGAAAGCCGCGACCAGCGCATCGCCGAGTTCCTGGCGGTGAACCCACGAATGCAGGTCGTCGGTCTGCGTGAGGGTTCGTTGTTGCACGTGAGCGGTGGGCGGATGACCCTTCACGGCCGCGATATGCAGGTGTTCCGCTTAGGAACACCTGTCACGACTGTGGCAGCAGGCAGCGTGATGCACCCGGACCTGCGGCCGGTCACGGATCGCTGACACCTCCCCCTTCACAACTCCACCGGTACGCCGGACCGGAAGCCCGGAGGCGCTGGGACCTTTGCCCAACCACCGCGATGCACAGGCATCCGGCGATGGCATGACCATGCCGATACCGGCGGACCCGATCGAAGAGCCAGGAACCATAGTCACCTTCCTGCGTGTCCTGGGCATGGACCTGCTCATCCTGCTCAAGATCATAGCCATCATCGGAGCCGCGTGGCTTGTGGAGCGGATCATGCGGCTCATCCTGAAACGGGGCTATGCGCGCAGGAAGGCCAAGGGACGTGACGAGTTCACGCAATACCGTTTCCTGCGCAACGCCGTGCGGACCGTGGTTGTCGTTGCCGCCTTCTTCGCAGTGATCTACAGCATCCCCTCGCTGCGGTCCTTCGCCTTCACCCTATTCGCCGGGGCGGGCCTGCTCGTGGCCATCCTCGGCTTCGCGGCGCAGAAAGCCTTCAGCGACATCATCAGCGGGATCTTCATCGTCGCCTTCAAACCCTTCCGCGTGGGCGATGTGATCCAGGTGGGACAACAAGGCCTCTTCGGCACGGTGGAGGACATCAACCTGCGGCATACGACCATCCTCACCTTCGAGAACCGGCGCGTGGTCATCCCGAACTCCATCATCGGGGAGGAACGTATCGTCAACAGCAGCATCCGCGAGGAGGCCACCTGCCAGTTCGTGGAGGTCCCCGTGGCGATCGATGTGGATATCGATCGGGTGAAACGCATCATGCAGGAGGAGGCGAAAGCACATCCATCCCAGTTCGACAAACGCAGCCCCGAGGAGCGCGCAGCGGGTGAGCCGGAAGTGGCCGTGCGCGTGATCGACATCAAGGACGGTACTTTGCTCATCCGGGCTTACGTATGGGCTCCGGACCCGGTATCGGCGCGCATGATGCGCTATGACCTGAACGAGCGTATCCTGAAACGCTTCAAAGCGGACGGCATCGCCGTGGCCCTGCCGATCCACCATCTCGTGCAGCGGAACCCCTTCGCCCTCGCGGGCATCGACGACAACGGATAGCGGGACGTCGCACCCGTTCACGAAACGAGCACCGACCATGAAGAAAGTCCGCCACCGTTCCGGAAAAGCAGGCCTGCCGCCCGGATCCTTCGTGGGCGTGGATGACAGCCACGGGGCCAACACGTCCATCCGACTGTTCGAATACGGACCTGACCATGTCCATGAACGTCGACTCTCCAGCATCGATGAGTTCAGCGCCCTCTCCGAAGGGTGCGAAAGGGTGTGGATCGACATCGATGGGCTGAACAACGATGGCACCATGCTGGCCGTCGGTGAACGCTACGAACTGCATCCGTTGCTGATGGAGGATGTGTTGAACACCGACCACCGGCCGAAGATGGAGGAGTACCAGGACACCTTGTTCATCGTGGCGAAGATGCTCAGCATGGACGAGGAGACCGGCGGCATACACACCGAGCAGATATGCTTCGTCCTCCGTCAAGGCCTGGTCATCTCCTTCCAGGAAAAGCCGGGCGATGTGTTGGAACCGGTGCGCGAACGGCTGCGTCAGGGCATGGGTCGCGTGCGACGTGCGGGTACAGACTACCTCGTCTATGCCCTGCTCGATGTGATCGTGGACAACTACTTCCTCATCGTGGAGGCGCTCGGCCAGCGCATCGAGGCGCTCGAACGCAAGGTGATGCTCAAACCGGGCAACGAGGACCTCCTCACCATCCAGGAACTGCGCAGCCTGTTGATCAGCGTGAACCGGTACGTGACGCCCACACGCGAACTCGCGGGCCGGCTCAACACGTTGCAAAGCCCGCTCATCGACAAGAGCACGCGCCGCTACATCAACGACCTGCAGGACCACACGGTGTACATCGCCGAGACGATCAATACGGACCGGGAGATCCTCACCAGCCTGGAGAACACCTACCACGCCATGCAGAACATGCGCATGGGCCAGGTGATGAAGCTCCTCACGGTGATCAGCACCATCTTCATCCCGCTCACCTTCATCGTCGGCGTGTACGGCATGAACTTCAAGTACATGCCTGAACTGGAATGGCGGCACGGATACTTCCTCGTCATGGGCTTGATGGCGATCATCGTGTTGCTGATGCTGGTCTGGTTCAGGAGGAAACGATGGCTGTGATCCGGGGCACAACGACGAACAACTCATGGTTTTCCGGTATTGTAGCTTCAGCCACGCACCGGGCATTTTTGTGGCCGATGAGCGCAACAACCTATACCCTTCTGCTGGTCGATGACCAGTCGATCTTCCTGGACGGCATCGAAAGCCTGCTGGAACGCCTGCCGGAGGTAAGCATGGCGATCAATTCCATAAATGTTTAGCTTCCTTGCGCCTTAGCGACCAAGGCGCTGCATAGGCGACGAAGAGCCGAAGACGTGAGCCTGAAGCACCAGTGGATAGAGAGCCCGGGATCTATCAGGTGGAATACGAACATTATCGCTCACAATATGAAACTGACTAATATTACGAGCAATAGCGTATTCCAATGTTGGAAAGAAAGTACGAAACATTCATCGCGGCTTGTCGAGCGTATCACTGCCCTGCCGTGCCAAGGCGTCTCCATGCGATCATCCTATTGGTCTGTGTCCTACTAGGCCTCCATTCTCATGCTCAGTCATTTCGGACCGACGGCCTTCAGCCTATTCAGGTTGATACGCTGCTAGTGCAAATAGATCGTCAACTCCCAGGAAGGTTCTATTTGGAGATGTGCCGCAAGTACCATCTTGGAGTTGAAGTGCCAGAAAGAGGCACCCCCGAGCCAGCAAACGGTCCGGTCTTCCCACCCTGCCAACTTGTCGATTGCAACCCTGGTGCACCCGGGCCGCTGATCGACGAATTGACCATTGAGTTCGACCCGCGCCATTTCGCTTCCGTGGAACTTGAGGTGGTGGGAAGTTCCACTCATTCGTGGCCGAAGCCGGAGTATGGTATAGGCAGAACGACCTACCGCCAAAAGAACTTGTTCGCCGGGGTCAACCAGTTGCAGATGGCAGCAAGGACTGTTCTCCGTAGTGCTCAAACCTTGAAAGAGCCACTTGATGCGCACATGGAGATCCGACATAGAGCTGGTAAGCACCGATGGAAAAAGCAGGGGATCCGGGTTGCGTTGGTACCCTGCGGATCGATCCGCGTGGAACGGATCCCAATCGCCGTGCAAGATCTGGCACTAGAACAGGATATAGAATGGCCCATGTTGGCCTCGATACCCTTGCCGCAAGGGAAGATCCCACTAGGCCAATTGGGGCGTTGGACATTGGAAGAGAACGGCGAGTGGATCCCCGCGCAGCTGGACAGCGTTTCCGTTTGGCCGGATAGCTCCTACAAGTGGGTCCATGTGCATTTCAACGCGAACTACGAAGCTGGCTGCGGTCGCTGGGAGCGGTATGAACTTGTTCGTAAGGTGAGACGGACTGGCACGATGCATACTCTTCAGAACGGTCCCCTGCTTTCCACGTACGCACCAGCCACACTGGCCGGAAATCCCAGTCTGTCGATCACGAACGAGGCATTGGAATTCAAGGTGCTCAATGACGAGATCACCATCAGCCACAAACAGAGCAACAACACATACAAGTGCATAGCCTCAATGGTCTCCCATGAACCGGGCGACTTCGAGGGAAAAGCCCTGTCGAGTTCTCGCTTGGACTCAATCGCGCTCGAGCAGCAAGGGCCGCTGCAATGTGTGGTCCGTGTGTCAGGGCGTTATGCAGACGATGATACTACCCACCACCGTTTCATTACCCGCTATTACATAAGCACACTCGGGACCGTGAAGGTGGAACATGCCACCATATTCACCGGGAACATGGGAGCAATATCCGCGAATGGGGACATGAACAACCGAGCGCAGGATATCGGCTTCCACCTGGTCCAGTTGAACGGCCATGGACATTTCACAAGCTGTAGAAGCGGGATAGAAGGCAGTTCATCAGTGCAATATCCTATCGTCCCTGACCGGCCAATCAGTCTTCACCAAATATCGGACACCACCTACCGCTTTAACAGCGCAACCGATCGCAGGAAAGGTCGATCGGCAGGATGGATGCATGTTACCTCTGGCGCGACCGGAGGAGACTTGCTGCTACTGACCAAAGACATATGGCAGAAGTACCCCAAAGAGATCATTCTGAGCGATGATAGTCTATCGTTCTACAGTTGGCCGAAGAACGGGGTGGATGATTTCGGCACACTTGATGAGATCAACGACAGTAGCCTATACAAGTTCCTGTGTTTCCATTCGGGAGATACACTCGACCTGATGATCCCGGACGAGTACATCCTTAACTACAACGAACGTGGTTCCGGCATCAACAGCCTACCGATGTGCGCTGAAGAACACGAGGCCGACGGCGAAGCGATCGAGATGCGGGTGAAACATGTGAACGAGTCAACACTTCCAGACCGAGGGCCCGAACAAGGCGACGCTATCGGCGTGGCATTGTTCAACGAGTTCACCCTCTGCTTCGGTCGATCCGCCCAGGCTGCTCCGGCAAGCGCCCAACTTGTGCAGAAAGAACCCATTGCCATGCCTACTCAGGAACATTCGTGCGCAACGAAGGTATTCGGTGACGTGGCCCCACGTGTAAAGGGGCAGTACGACGACATCGAAGAGACCATCATCATGTCGCCAATGGCGTTCTCCGACCCAGCGGTCACACGCAATTACGGCATGTGGAACTATGGTGACCAGAACGAATCATGGCTACCAGTAATTGATCGGCCATCCTATCATCGGGTCTGGTTCAACAACCACTATCAATTCATGCATTCGATGTGGCAGACCTATGCGGTCCGGTTCGATGCAGATCGACAGCTCATGGGGGAATTCCTCGGCAGAACAAGAGCGGTGACCGATCACTACTCAAGCGTCGACTTCGTGTGGCATAGTGCATCTACTGCTGGCACAGGCCGCTTCCGCCACACACGAGGGCCAACACATTGGGGGAACAAGACCGATGTTCAATATAACAATCACGGCACCGACCCAGCAGGTCTCCGGTTGGCTTGGGCAGTTGGAGGGGACCGTTGGTGCAAGGAAGCCTACATGCTTTGGAGAAATGAGACCTGCGGCGTGAATGGTGTAGTACATACCGATGATCAGAGCCCAGGACAGCTGCGGCACCTTTCGCAGAATTATTTCAACATCATCGACGCCTTCAATTGGGACCCGTCGTTCGCCTCTATGACTGATTGCACCCAGCCATCGCAAGAGGCAAAGGGAAAGCTGAAGGAAAGCTTGGATAAGCTGATCCATCTTTCAGACTGGAAAGGATGGACGAAACAATGCAGCACTGCTGTTGGCGAGGACCATTCAACTCAACAAGCTACCAACTGTTGCACCCACACAGGTGTCGAGGCGACGTGTTGTACAGAGGATGGAGCTTACTACCAAAGTGAATTGATGATCGGCTGTGCGACGCCCATTTTCTGGAACCCGCTTTGGCCAGAAGAGCTACATGGCTTTGATCCTGGCTACGCAGCTCCCGTACTCGATACCATCCAAAAGAAATGGGACAATGAGGGCATTGGAACCTACCACAAGAACGCCAGTCCAGCATTGGCTGCGCTTCTAGCCACGGAACACGACCGCCCTGACCTACTCACACGATTCTTTTACCTGTTCAGCAAGTATCCGCTCAATGTATTCAGGGATCCTGGGCACACGTATCATGGGTTCGGCATTGGTCCCGGTGATCTGGGCGACATGCACTATCCAGTGCAATGGCCCTACTACTTGAAGGCCATCCGCGACTTCAACGTCCGCATACCCTCAAAGGACTGGATAGGGCAGTACCCCAGCGGTACGTTCAACTTGTTGGTCGTTGATACGATGATGAAACGGGATAGCCTGGATCTCTCCTTCTTCAAGTATCTTGATAACACGGAGTTCCTCTCCGTTTCATCCCCGATCACCACATTATTCGAAGGACATGCCGCATTCACTTTAGTTGCCCAGCCCCCCTCCTTGGCACAAAATGATGTTTCCGGGGTCCCAGCTAAGATCCATAGTTCCACAACTGATGATGATAAGGTAACGAGCTCAAGGTTGTTGTCTTCCACGGCTGCGGTCGAACCTACTACCATGGAAAGATCGAAATGCGATATCGTCCGGATACCGCTCAAAAGAAGGACACCGCAGTGCGAGATCCGCGTTATCAACATGAACCCCGGCCATCCTCGCCAACGCTACAACGCGCATGGTTTGCCTGAGGCCGCTTTCCTTAAGGGAGGACCACAAGGCACCTTGACACTACACTCCGGAACCTCCTACCTACAGCCGATCGGAGATGATACTGTCACGATCACCTTCACGATCTCCGCATGGAATTCGAATAATGTTCACAATGGTCATAATCTCCACCCAACCAGTATCCGGCTGATCGACCGCTATGACCGTGAACGGCTGAACAAGAGCTACCTGGCCGGCGCTACGACCCTCACGGATACTGTCGAACTCGATCAAGCCTCCGCGCCATTCCGTTGGTATGTCAACACGTCCTATGACTTGAAAAGCAGCGTTACAAACGTTAACATTAGTATCGAAGACATTAACTGCGGTGTTCTTGTCGCTGCTAAGGAAAGAGACCTGTGCGAATTATTGAATCGGCTGGTCCCGGACAGCCCTTATCGTGATCGACCGTGCGAATAACTCCACTGGTTGTCTCTCCGGCACATATATTTGCCAGACTGCCCCGCCCGCGATACTAGCAACCATTCAGAAGTTAGGAACCCACCTCATGACTTCGCCCATGGACATCAGGACAATCATTCTTCTCGGGTTCAATTGTTGGACCCTCAACATCGTTGGGATGCCTGGCCAGCCGCCCGTCTTCTTCACGGAGAATAAAGGACAGGTCAGCGACCAACATCACCAGCCTCGTCCCGATGTCAGATTCTACGGCACACAGGGGCCTCTGAACTTCCATATCACCGACATGGGCATCAGTTACCAGTTGAGCCGTGTGGAGACTTGGAGAAAGACCGACCCACGCGATGCTTACCCAGAGAACCATGGTAGCGACAAGGTTCCGGACCAGATCCGGATCCATCGAATAGACATTGCATGGCCTGGATGCAACGCGCACGGTCCCTGGCTCACGGCCAACGAACAGAAAGGACATACCAACTATTATTTAGAGGTCTGCCCTGATGGCGTCCTGGACGTTCGGTCATACGGGGATCAGTGGTGTCCGGGGAAAGTTGAGAACAGGTCATGACCTTGCCAGGAAGGCTTGATCTCAGGGTACGCGGCTTGATGATGTTGAAGGTAAGCCCCCTATTGGCTCAGGGGGATATGAAGAGGGGTAGTTGAGGGTCGTT
>JAKQEI010000298.1 GCA_029573495.1 Bacteroidota bacterium
CGGGCAAGATGAGCATCGCCTTCCAGATCGCCACCCCGGGCGTGAACTTCGACCTGAGCCATGCCGGCAAGGGGCCGAGCGAGGGCTGGTTCTTCTTCAGCTGCTACAACACCGAGCAGGCCTACAGCCTGTTGGAGGTGAACGCCAGCCAGCGCGACAAGGACTTCATCATGGCCGTGAACTGGAAGCTCGCCGAGCAGCTCGCCAAGGAAGGCAAGGGCAAGCGCGTGCCCGGCAAGCACTACAGCAACTGGTGGAACGAGGAGACCCATAGCTCTGAGACGACCGTGTACGAGGATGTGCTGCAGCTGGACCCGAAGGATCATCCGGGCCTGCTGTACTTCATGCCCTGCCCCAAGAGCCCGCACGGCTGTGACGTGGACCCCACGGGCAAGTACATCGTGGGCAGCGGCAAGCTGGCCGCCCTCATCCCCGTGTTCAGCTTCGAGAAGATCCAGCAGGCCATCGCCGCCAATGATGTGGAAGGCGACTTCGGCGGCATCCCGGTGCTGAAGTACGAGAGCGTGCTGCATGGCGAGGTGAAGAAGCCCGGTCTCGGGCCCCTGCATACCGAGTTCGACGCGAACGGGAATGCCTACACCAGCTTCTTCGTGAGCAGCGAGATCGTGAAGTGGAACGTGGAGAAACTGGAGGTGGTGGACCGCGTACCCACCTACTACAGCATCGGCCACCTGTGCGTGCCAGGCGGCGACAGCAAGCAGCCCTGGGGCAAGTATGTGATCGCCTACAACAAGATCACCAAGGACCGCTACCTGCCCACCGGCCCGGAGCTGACGCAGAGCGCCCAGCTGTACAGCATTGAAGGTGACAAGATGGAGCTGCTCTTGGACTTCCCGACCACCGGCGAGCCCCACTATGCTCAAGCATTGCCCGCCGAGTTGGTGAAGCCGCGCGAGGTGAAGTTCTTCAAGATCGAGGAGAACAAGCACCCCTTCGTCGCCAAGGGCGAGAAGGAGACCAAGGTGGAACGCCGTGGCAAGGAGGTGCACGTGTGGATGACCACCATCCGCTCGCACTTCGCTCCGGACAACATCGAAGGCGTGAAGCTGGGCGACGAGGTGTATTTCCACGTGACCAACCTGGAGCAGGACTGGGACGTTCCCCATGGCTTCGCGATCAAGGGTGCCGCTAACGCTGAGCTCCTGATCATGCCTGGTGAAACACAGACCTTGAAGTGGATACCGACCCGTGTGGGCATCTGGCCGATGTACTGCACGGACTTCTGCT
>JAKQEI010000299.1 GCA_029573495.1 Bacteroidota bacterium
GATGTCATACGCGTTCACCACCGGCATGACGACATTCGACCCCAGCGTGCCTTTCACCGATGGCGCTGGACGCAGCGTGCGGATCACCAAGCTCAAGTTCTACGCGCATGACTTCCACCTCACCGATGACGCCGACGTCACCGTGGGTGAATTCCATGATAAGATCGTGCTTGTGGATGCTTTGAACGGGAGCAACCAGTTCGATCTGGGGACCATGGCCCCCGAGCATGTGCACAACGTTGAACTGGCCTTCGGCCTTGACAGTGCGTCCAGCTACGGGTACCCGGATCAGGTGGCCGCACCGGCCCCGTTGAACGAATCGGACATGACCTGGGCCTGGAATACCAATGCCGGCCGCATCTTCATCAAGCTCGAAGGATTCGTGGACAACGACGGTGACAATGTGCTGGACACCGGGGCTGGTGATGTGGGCTTCCAGTACCACGCCATCGGTGCCGCCCTGGACCCGATGATGGGGCACTATCATATCCACCAGGATGTGACGGCGGGATCCACCTTCACCATCGGCCTCAAGTTGGACGTTTCGACCTTGGTCTCGGATCTGAGCCTGGACGGTATGTACCACAACGACGGGCAACAGACCCAGCTCCTCCTGGCGAACCTGGTCGCGGCTTCCACCCCGCTTTGACCCTGCCGAACGAAGGAAAGCCGCTCCTGACCGGGGCGGCTTTCTTGTTGCCCATTCCGATAGCCACCGAACCGGCTGGCGAAAATTCGCTGGCTTGGTCGCCCTGCCGTACCTTCGCAGCTCGAACCAGTGACCATGAGCCAGATCTTCGACCTTGACATGATCAAAGCGGTGTACGACCGCTTCCCAGCCCGTGTGGCAGCCGCCCGGAAGGTGGTCGGTCGCCCCCTCACCCTCAGCGAGAAGATCCTCTACGCGCACCTCTGGGATGGCGAGCCCACCACGGCGTTCGGGCGTGGCAAGGACTACGTGGACTTCGCCCCGGACCGCGTGACCATGCAGGACGCCACCGCGCAGATGGCCCTGCTCCAGTTCAGCACCACCGGACGCCCCAAGGTCGCCGTGCCGAGCAC
>JAKQEI010000002.1 GCA_029573495.1 Bacteroidota bacterium
CCTGTCGATGGCGGTTCTGACGTGTGCATTGGATTCGAACGTTCAGGATTTGGACATGAGTTAAGGAGGACAAAAGATGATTAAGCGCTTTAGCCTTGCACTGATCGCTCTGGTCGCGCTGGCAGTACTGATGCTTCCCGCATCAGCCGCCACGATCGTGAGCGTCCCTGCAGGCGGAGATGTGTTCATCGGTGAAGAGGGTCTTGACATATCTGCCGGACTCGGAGCCGCAACCCAGATTGCATACTGGGCATCCGGGACTTCGACAGGTGATCAGCCGACCAACATCGTCACCGTAGGAACTCCGACCAGCTACTACGTTTCCCCGCAGATCTTCGTGGGGAAGGTCGGAACATGGTACCAGTGGACCGGAGTCCGGGGAGCAGCCGTCTTCAACGTCGTTGACCCCGCACTTACCGTCAAGGTATGGGACAACACCGCAGGGAAGGACGTGACCGGCAAGTCCGTGCCGCCGGGCAACTACCTGAACTTCCGGGTTGAGACCAACGCCTACTCCGTCACCGCCAGGGCCGACGCAGCAGGCAAGGGATTCGTCAATATCCGCGTGAAGACTGCCGACGGTGCAACCTACACCGCACTCTTCCAGACCACGACGACCTCCCGTCCACTTACCGGCCTGGCGCCCAACAGCGACCTCTGGTACTGGGCCCCGCAGGTAACCAACCAGGGCTGGAACACCGATGTCCTTGATGCAAACGGCGCAAGGATGTACAAGGCCGGCACCTACACCGTCTATGCCGAGTTTGACCTGAACAAGATCAAGGACAACTACAAGGCACCTGACGGCACCGACTACACCGGAAAGACGATCTCGTCCACCCAGACGGTGATCATCGCATCTGACACCGTCAAGATCGAGGCCAGCAAGGACGTCGTCGTCCGCGGCAACCCGTTCTCGGTGACCATCACCGGCAGGCCGAACACCTACTACGTGCTGTGGGCCAAGGGAACCGGACAGATGAGCGGAGCCGCACTTGACCAGCCCCCGCTCCTTGTGGCAAGCCAGAAGGATGTTGACACCAGTGCTGCAATCGGGCAGTACAGGTACGAGGGTGGCGCAGGACGCACCGTAGCACAGGATGTCCCGGCAACACCGGCGAACAGCTACTTCGCAGCTGCAAAGACCTCCAACAGCGGCACCATCACCGTTGGATGGGTCACTTCCCAGGCAACAAAGGACAAGAAGTACACCTTCCGTGTTGAGAGGGGACCAGGCGCAGCGGGCATCCCTGCACCGTGGGACACACTGCTCTACGCAGACCAGTACAAGTCCGATGAAGTCGACGTGAAGGTCGAGAAGGGAACCGTGACCGTTGTCGCGGCCGGCGATCAGAGCTACTTCCTGGGCCAGGAAGTCAAGCTGACCGGTACCAACTCCGAGACTGACACCGTGTACCTCTTCATCACCGGGCCAAACCTCCCCTCGCAGGGTGGCAGGCTTACTGACCCGAGGACCGGAGTCGTCAATGGTGTGACAACCTCGTTCACCACCGCGGATGTCCTCGACGACAACACGTGGGAATACAAGTGGCAGACCGCCAACCTGAACATCGACGCGGGTACCTACACCATCTACGCAGTGGCAACCCCATCTGACAAGAACACCCTCGCCGACACCCAGTACGCAACCGTCTCCATCATCATCAGGAAGCCGTTCGTGACCGCAGTCGCATCCCAGTCCACCATCGCCCAGGGTGACAAGTTCTACATCCGCGGCGTGGCCGAGGGCCAGCCCTCGCAGGGTGTGCAGGTCTGGATCATGGGCAAGAACTACGTACGCGTTGACACCGAGAGCGTCAACAACGACGGAAGCTTCGAGAAGGAGATCAACCAGGGAATCACCGCCAACATGGCACCCGGCCAGTACTTCGTGGTCGTCCAGCACCCGATGTACAACGACCAGCTCGACGTGAACCCGAGAGCAGTTGCCCCGTGGCCCTACCGCGAAGTCGTCGGACCTTACCCCGTAGCCAACTCCGTGCTCTTCCTCCTTGAGGGGCCCGGCAGCCTGCAGGGATCTGACGCTGCAGAGGCACTGGTCGTGGCACTCGACAACGCAGCCGTTGACGATACCTACACCAAGCTGCAGTTCCTGGTCGAGGCACCCACCATCAAGATCACCCCGATCACCGAGAAGCAGGTAGGCGAGAAGTTCGAGATCAAGGGCACCACCAACCTTGCCGTCGATGACGAGATCCTGGTTGAGGTCGTCTCCTCGTCCTTCTCCCCGACCCAGAAGACCCAGAGCGGTGAGTTCAGTGGCGCAACTGGCACTGTAAAGGTCCAGAAGGGAACCGAAGGCTTCAACACCTGGTCCTTCCCTGTCGACACCACCACCTTCAAGCCCGATGAGTATATCGTGCAGGTCTCTGGCGTGACCGTGGACGTGACATCGACTGCACTCTTCAATGTCGTCGAAGTCAAGCCGACCACGATTCCGACCACCGCCCCGCCGACCCAGGTGACCACTGCTGCAACCCCTGTGCCGACCACCGCGACCCCGACCCCGACCCCGACAACCCCGGGATTCGGTGCCCTGGTTGCCCTGATCGGACTTGGTGCAGTGGCCTTCCTCATCGTGCGCAAGCACTGAACACCAAAACCTACCTTTTTTCTGCCAGGTCTCCGGAAGGGAGGCTTTTTCGTCGCACCATTAATCTGTTCGGCGCGTTCGCTCTGAAATAAGAGAAACCACTAATACAATACGGCCGAAAACATACCTGGTATCAGACGCGGATTCCACGGTTTCGCCCTGGTCCTGGAGGACCAACGGCAAAAAGAACGGGTACACCCGCTGCCTGCCCGGAGAAGGACCACATGAAGCTCACTGTCAAGCTCGTTGATATCGGTACAAGGGAAGTCCTCCTGCATATCGACGATTCGAGGAATATCGGAGTACTCCCGGGAGACCGCATCCAGATACTCAACGAGGTGACAGGTGTTTCTGTTGCGGCCTTCATTGACACCACCACCACGCTTCTCCCCAAGGGGACGATCGGGATCTACCAGGTCACTAACGAACGCCTGCAGCTCGAAGATGGAGTATCTGTGGAGGTGCGGAAGGCCGAGAGGCCGGTCACCCTGGACTACATCAAGAAGAAGATGGACGGCCAGCACCTCACGAAGGATGAGACCTATGCAATCATCAGGGACGTAATCTCCGACAACCTCTCTCCCGCAGAGCTCACCGCGTACATTACCGCCTGCTACATCAACGAGATGGAGATGGACGAGGTTGAGCACCTCACCAGGGCGATGGTTGACACCGGGGAGCGGCTGACGTTTCATGCCCACCCAATTGTCGACAAGCATTCAATCGGAGGGGTACCTGGAAACAAGATCTCACTCCTGGTGGTCCCCATAATCGCCGCGAGCGGTCTCAAGATCCCAAAGACCAGCTCGAGGGCTATCACCGGTGCGGGCGGGACGGCCGATCTCATGGAGGTCCTCGCCCCGGTCGATTTCTCGGCGTCAGAGGTCCAGAGGATGACAGAGAAGGTGGGGGGGGTGATCGTGTGGGGCGGCGCCACCAACATCGCGCCCGCAGATGACAAGATCATCATCCAGGAGTATCCCTTCCGCATTGATGCGAGGGGGCAGATGCTCGCAAGTGTCATGGCCAAGAAGTATGCGGTCGGTGCTGACCTCGTGGTGATCGACATCCCGGTAGGCACACACGCCAAG
>JAKQEI010000004.1 GCA_029573495.1 Bacteroidota bacterium
CTCCTGCCGAAGGCGATGCCCCGGCCGAAGCAGCAGCCGAATAAGCCAGCACCACCACCAAGGGCCCGCGTTCCGCAAGGAGCGCGGGCTTCTTCGTTCAAGGGCCCCCTATCTTCGGCCTTCCTCCCTTCCGCACGCCCCATGGACCTCGAAAGCCTTCACCGGATCGGCAAGCTCGGCAAGCCCTGGGGTCACAAGGGCGAACTCACCGTGCATCTGGAGGATTGTGACCTGGATGACCTGGTGCACGCCGGTTCGCTATTCGTGGACATCGAAGGCCAGAAGGTGCCTTTCTTCTTTACCGCGCTCTATGACAAGGGACGCGACGTTCTCGTGAAGTTCGACGACTTCAGTGACCCCCAGAGCGCCGGTATCCTCGTGGGCCGCGACCTCTATGCGCCACCCGGTCTGCTTGCCGATGGAAGCGACGAGAGCTGGGACCCGGAGGAGTTCATCGGGATGATCGTGCGCGATGAGGAGCATGGTGATCTCGGGGAGGTCACGGGCATCGAGGGTACGGCGAAGAATCCGGTGCTGGTGATCCTGCACGGGGAAGAAGAAGTGATGGTGCCTCTGGCCGAAGAGATGATCCTGGGCATCGATCCGGAGACGAACACCATGCTCGTGCGCACACCTCCCGGCCTGGTGGACCTGTATCGGGGCTGACGCTTATGCCCAAGCCCTCCTTCCGTTTCAAGCAGTTCACCATTCAGCAGGACCGGTGTGCGCTGAAGGTCGGTACGGACGGCGTGCTCTTCGGGGCCTGGGTGAACTATACTGACGCCGAACGCATCCTCGATATCGGTACGGGAACAGGCGTGCTGGCCTTGATCGCCGCACAGCGGAACGCGACGGCTTCGGTCGATGCGGTGGAGATCGATGACGCGGCGGCGGAACAGGCGGCGGAGAACGCAGCCGCAAGTCCCTGGTCCGATCGGGTGCGCGTGCATCGCATGGACGTGCGTCGCATGACCGCGAGCGAGCGCTTCGACCTGATCATCTGCAATCCGCCATACTACGCCGGTTATTCCACCGCAGCGGACGAGCGTGTGGGCCTCGCGAAGCACAGCGATGAACTGCAGTTCGATGAACTGCTCGATGCGGTGGACCGGTTGTTGGCACCAGCGGGTCGCTTCGCCGTGATCATTCCCTTGAACCGGGAGCGCGCCTTCCTGCAGGAAGCGGAACGGATGCGGTTGTTCCCGGCGCGTCGCTGTGTGGTGAAGTATGTGTCCCATCGCCCGGCCAAGCGCTTGCTGCTTGAATTGGATCGTGCGGGAGGCGCGGTCCGCGAAGAGGAACTCACGATCGAGCGTACCGGTCCGTTCGACTACACGCCGGAGTACCGTGCGTTGATCAGCGACCTTATGCTCAACTTCTAGGTATTCACTGAACGAAGCCTGTGGCTACGCTCGCCAACTCGGTATCATGGTAGCCTGTGGCTACCACTGCTTTACCCATGTAGCCGGAGGCTACGTTGAGCCTACGTATTGCTCGTAGCCGCAGGCTACGCGCAGGGCGTTGATCAGCGCCGTTATGCTCAACTTCCAGGTATTCACTGAGCGTAGCCTGTGGCTACGCTCGCCAACTCGATATCATGGTAGCCTGTGGCTACCACTGCCTTACCCATGTAGCCGGAGGCTACGTTGAGCCTACGTATTGCTCGTAGCCGCAGGCTACGCGCAGGGCGTTGATCAGCGACCTGATGCTCAACTTCCAGGTATTCACTGAGCGTAGCCTGTGGCTACGCTCGCCAACTCGGCATCATGGTAGCCTGTGGCTACCACTGCTCAACTCATGTAGCCGAAGGCTACGTTGAGCCTACTGTATTGCGCGTAGCCGCAGGCTACGCGCAGGCTCCTTGCCGCCATTGTACTAAGCCTCTACCTCCTCTTCCACGAACCGGATCCCGTATCCTTCCAACTCATCCAGGATCGGCTCGTAGATCACCGGTTTCAACGGCAGCAGGACACCGCGGTCCGTGATGCTGCC